>NZ_JAHPYJ010000009.1:0-114221 GCF_019041935.1 Erysipelatoclostridium sp. MSK.7.34 | reverse complement strand
GCAGAGGACTGAAAATCCTCGTGTCGCTGGTTCGATTCCGGCCGGAACCACCATTGATTTGGCCTGTTGGAGAAACGGTTAACTCACATGCCTTTCACGCATGCATTCACGGGTTCGAATCCCGTACAGGTCACCATTTGAAATTAGCAACCTTTGGGTTGTTTTTATTTTTGATTATGATATACTATTGAATATTAATAAGAGGTGGATTCATGAAATATAAAGAGTTTAGAATGTTAATTTTTTCAATTATCTTTTTCTTTGTGATTGGCGGTGTGTGTGTTTATTTTGCACTAGATCATAATCGTTCAAAAGTGATTATTGGTGTAATCTTATCGTTTGTTGTATTAATGATGTTAACAACAAAATATAATATGAAGATATTTAATGATTCGATGCTAGTTTATGAATTTAAAGGAATTGGAATCTTACCAGCTTTGATAGACTATAAAGATGTTAAAGAAATAAAATTAGTGAGCAAACACAAAGTTAAGATAAAACATAAAGGTATTTCAACACTTTATATTTTAGATGCTGAGTCATTTTATGAAGAAGTAATGGAAAATATCGAAGAATATAAAAAAAGCGTTAATCAAGAAGATTAGCGCTTTTATCTTATCTATTAATAAATTCCTTGAGAAATCATTGCTGCAACAACTTTTTCAAATCCGGCAATGTTTGCACCTTTTACAAGATCATATCCAAGACCGTATTTTTCAGCCGCAGCTTTTGAATGATCGTGAATGTCTTTCATAATTTGTTTTAATTTAGCATCAACTTCTTCACGTGTCCAATTATAACGCATTGAGTTTTGAGCCATTTCTAATGCAGAAACTGCAACCCCACCAGCATTAGCAGCTTTTGCAGGTCCTAGAGTTCCACCGTTACTAATAAAGTATTCCATTGCTTCAGGTGTAGTAGGCATATTAGCACCTTCAATAATGTATTTAACACCATTAGCAGTTAATTGTTTAGCTTCTTCTATACCAATTTCATTTTGTGTAGCGCATGGGAAAGCCATATCTACTTTTAATCCCCAAGGTTTTTCACCAGCGTGGAATTCACATCCGAATTTTTCAGCATAGTCTTTTAGTTTAACATCATTTGATTCACGAATTTTACATAAGAAATCAATTTTTTCATCTGTAGTAATTCCTTCAGGATCATATACATATCCATCACGTCCAGAAATTGATACGACTTTAGCTCCAAATTCACGAGCTTTTAAACAAACACCCCATGCTACGTTTCCATATCCAGAACAAGCAATTGTTTTTCCTTCATAAGAATCATTGAAATGTTCTAATACTTCTTTACCATAGTAGCATGCTCCAAATCCAGTTGCTTCGGGACGAATTAAACTTCCTCCATATGGCAATGGCTTACCAGTTAAAACACCATTTTCAAAAGCACCACGAATACGACGATATTGACCATACATATAACCAATTTCACGGGCACCTGTACCAATATCCCCAGCAGGTACATCTACGTCTGGTCCAATATGACGATATAATTCAGTCATGAAGCTTTGGCAGAAACGCATAATTTCGTTATCAGATTTTCCTTGTGGATCGAAATCAGATCCACCTTTACCACCACCGATAGGTAGTGTAGTTAATGCATTTTTGAAAATTTGTTCAAATCCTAAGAATTTGATAATTCCAAGATTTACACTAGGATGTAATCTTAATCCCCCTTTATATGGTCCAATTGCACTTGAGAATTGAACACGATATCCACGGTTTACTTGTACTTGACCATTATCATCCATCCAAGGTACTTTAAACATTAAAGTTCTTTCAGGTTCTACTAATCTTTCAAGAATAGCTTGTTTTTCATATTCAGGATGAGCTTCGATTACAGGTCGTAAGCTTTCTAATACTTCTTCAACTGCTTGAATAAATTCAGGTTGATCAGCATTTTTTTCTTTTACTTGCTTAAATACTTTAGTAATATAATCCATTTTTATATTGTCCTCCTTCTTGTATATTTAATATAATACTATTAGTCTGATAATAAATAAATCATTTAAGAAAAAAATATTATAAATAAATATAATTATTATATTGGATAAAAAAATACCATCTTTATAATATTGTCTTTTAAAATACTATTTGTATATCAATAAATACATAGCTGCTATAAAGAGAGTTTCCAATATAGTGAGCTAATAAGTTAATAAACTTATTTTTTGTATACTTAGCGTGAGGATTAAAAATAAAATTTATTATTTGATAATAATAGATTTTTCTTTGTGAAAAAGGGCAAACTATAGTAGAATAAACAGTGGATTCTTTTTAGAAATGGAGTGTTAAAATGGAAGCAGCGGGACATGTATATATGGCGATTGATTTAAAATCTTTTTATGCTTCAGTTGAATGTATTGAAAGAAATCTAGATCCTTTAACTACTAATCTTGTTGTAGCTGACACTAGTAAAACAGAGAAGACGATTTGTTTAGCGGTATCACCATCTTTAAAACAGTACGGTATTTCAGGCCGAGCAAGATTGTTTGAAGTCATACAAAAAGTCAAAGAAGTTAATTTTCAAAGAAAAAGAGCAATTAACGACAGAAATTTTATAGATAAATCTTATTTTGATTCTCAACTAAAGAAAAATCCTTATTTAGAATTAAGCTATATAGCAGCATCACCCAGAATGGCTTTGTATATGGAATATAGTACACGAATATATAACATTTATTTGAAATATGTATCACCTGAGGATCTCCACGTCTATTCGATTGACGAAGTTTTTATTGATACAACTAGTTATTTGAAAGCTTCAAGAAAAACACCTGGAGAATTTGCTAAAATGATAATATTAGATATTCTAGAAACGATTGGCATAACAGCTACTGCAGGAATAGGAACAAACCTATACCTCGCAAAAGTGGCAATGGATATTGTTGCTAAACATGTTAAAGCGGATGAAGATGGGGTTCGGATTGCCTATCTAGATGAAATGCGATATCGAAAATATTTATGGCATCATCAGCCGATTACAGATTTTTGGCGAATAGGACGAGGTTATGAAAAAAAATTAAAGAAAATAGGTTTATTTACAATGGGCGATATTGCCAAATGTTCAGTGGGCAGTGAAGATGAATATTATAATGAAGACCTTCTTTATAGTATATTTGGTATTAACGCTGAATTGCTGATTGATCATGCTTGGGGATGTGAACCTTGTACAATGCAACATATTAAGGCATATAAACCAGAAAATAATAGCATTGGAATTGGACAGGTTTTGAGTTCACCTTATTCATTCGAAAAAGGTAAATTGATACTTAAAGAAATGCTGGACGCATTAGCATTAAGTTTAGTTGATAAAAAGCTTGTTACAAACCAAATTATTATTACTATTGGATATGATATTGAAAATGTAACTACGGGTAGTCTTTATCGCGAGGAAATAATTACCGATAGATATGGGCGAAAGATTCCAAAGCATGCCCATGGAACAATTAATCTTGATAGTTATACTGCATCAGCAAAATTAATTATCTTGGCAGTTTTAAAATGGTATGAAGAACATGTTAAAAGATTCTTAACAATTAGAAGGTTTAATATTTCTGCCAATCATATTATTGATGAAAGCAGTATTAAAATAAAGCCGACAATACAACAAATGGATCTATTTACTGATTATGATCAACAAAAGAAAGATGAAGAAAAACAAAGACGTGATTTAGAGAAAGAAAAAAGACTTCAAAAAACAACTTTGGAGTTAAAAAAGAAATATGGTAAGAATGCTGTTTTAAAAGGGATGAACTTAGCAGAAGGAGCAACAGGGAGAGAACGTAATAAAACAATAGGCGGGCATAAAGCATGACAAAAAACATTCATGACTATCAAGATATTATTAATTTACCACATCATATTTCAATCAAGCATCCACAGATGTCATTAGAAGATCGTGCAGCTCAATTTGCTCCTTTTGCTGCACTGACAGGGCATAAGGACTCAATTAAGGAAACTGAGCGACTAACAGCTCAAAGAAAAATCTTGGATGAAGATCGTATAGCAATTATTAATTTCAGATTACAACAATTATTAAAGCATCTTACTGAAGCACCGTTAATAAAAATAACATATTTTGAAGCAGATCAAAAAAAGTCGGGTGGACAATACATTACAATTATAAATCACCTAAAAAAAATTAACGAATATGAAAATTTATTAGTGCTTGAAAACGGTGTAAAAATAAATATTGATGATATATACGAGCTTGAATAAGTTAATGGTTATTATGAGATAAGTTTATTTTAGTAAAAAAATATTGCTATTTTCATGTGGCTGGATGTATATAATATTTTAGTTTTAATGATAATTTTATGGTATCAAAATAGAGATGATTAGAACTAATAGCTGTTAGTTTATCTAATCATTTTTATTTTTGAATAAAAAATTGTATACTTAAATTGATTATTTAAATAATTATGAAAGTTGAGAAAGTATCAATGAGATATCCATATTGTGCTAGCGAGATGATCCTTGGTTATATTTATTCGGGGAAAAATGATATTTGTTGGACTCCGGATAATGAAAAAAATAGTTGGATTATTAATCATCCAAATAAACAGCAGGTTATTTTAGCAAAATTAAATTTGATAAAAGGCTGTCGAATTAAAGTATTTAGATGTGCTAGCTGTCAAATAGAGATTATTAATGAAAAAGAGTTATAATTCGCTTATTGAAAAGCTGTAAAGGAGAGAAACTATGGTAAATATTAAGAAAATTATTAAGATTATTTCTTGGATCATTATTGCTCTTTTAGGTATAGCCTTGTTACTAAATTGGCAAACAATTGAATCACCAGTCATTATTCATGCTGATTTGTCAGGGAATTTCTCTTATGGTAATAAATCTACACTTATTGTTTTCTATCTAATTATAGTTCTAATAAACTTATTATTTACATTTAAATATGAGATACCATTGATGAAAGAATTGCATAAAATGATTAAATCCTCGTTAGTGATAGATATAATTAGTATATTTTTTCAATTTTTGATAATTGTTGTTATAGGAGCATTTATAGTTAAAGCCATAATTTAAAAAGTATAATTAAATCAAGTTTCCCTAATAAGGGAATTTTTTTATGACGTATATTCAGAAATAAAGAAGACTAGGTTTTGTTACTTTGTCGCTCATTTAAAACTACGATTTGTTCAAAAATACTGTCAAATTCAGGATTATCCAGATTAGTATAAATTTCAACTTTATACTTAATTGGAGCGACTTCAATAAATCGATTCATTGAATCTAAAACGAAACTATCAAATTTAGCTAAATCAATGTTTGAATAAGTTTTATTAATTTTCAATTTAGCACGAAGATACTGTGAAATAAAATATCTAATTTGAGCAATATGAATTTTTTTCAATAAACCAATATTATCAAAATAGTCAATGCTGTGATCAAATTCATCACCATTATGATCGATCATGTCACATAAAGTAGAAACTTCAATGTTTAATTTAGCATTAAAAAAAGGAATTTCTTCTAAATATGCAATCTCATTTATAAGCCATATTGCTTCAAATAAGCTAGCTTTAAGTTCATTATTGTCTAACTCATTTAAATCAATTAGATTTGATGTGAGCTGATTCATATAGTTATAGAACTTATCAATTGGATAGTATGATAAATTAGATAAATCATCATATCTTGCATAGGTTAGATACAATTTGTCACAGCTAACTTTATAACCTCTTTGAATTAATTCATCTTTTTTACAAATACCAAAATATAGATAGTTACCTCTTGGTAAATCATTAATATTGGGGACCTGCTGTAATAAGTCTAATGAATTAAAAAAATCATACATATACATAAATTTTACTCCTTCTTTGTTATAAGTATTAATTTTGGGAAAAATAGCTACATCAATATAATACCTTACTAAATAGCAAATATCTATATAGATAATTACTAAAAGGCAATTTATTATTTATACTTATTTCAAAGAGGTGATTTCAATGAATGAATATGGACATATAATAATGAATATAGAGCAGATTTTAAAAAATAAAGGAATAAGCAAAAATAAAATATGCAAAGAATTGGATATACCTCGACCTAATTTTAATCGATATTGCAAAAATTCTTTTCAAAGGATCGATGCAAATCTTATTTGTAAACTATGTTATTATCTTGAGTGTAACATAGAAGAATTAGTTACTTATATTCCGCCTCAAGAAACTAAATAAAATAAAACTACGTTATTTGAACTAAATTTCATATATAAGTATTTAATGGAAATGGTTTAGTAAGACGTAGTTTTTTATCTTTAGTATATCAAATAATAGCAAAATATTTATTGATTTGATTACCTGATTAAGCGTAATATATAAGTATAAACGGGAGAGCTAAAAATGATTATAATTTCAAATGATACAGTATATTTAAAAAAGGAATTCACACAAGAAACATATGATCAAGCACTGATACGGGTTGATATGAAGGGGCTTGAATGTGACTGTGGCAGCAATGGTAAACTAGTTAAAATTGGCTATTATCAAAGGTATTATAAAACATCCACGCGAAAAATATGTATTCAAATTCAACGAGTGATGTGTAAACATTGCGGTAGAACACATGCGCTTTTTGTAGAATGTATGGTTCCTTCGTCAATGTTACTAGTAACAACTCAAATTGAATTGTTGCGTTCATATTATAATCATAGACTTGAAGAATTTTTGATGGTATATCCAACCATTGAACGTTCTAATGCTTTTTATGTAGTTAAAAATTATGAAAAAAAATGGTCGAAAATTTTGAAATTAACAGGTCTTTCGTTAATGGATGAAGAAAAGAAGATAATAAAAGTATTTATAAAAAAATATCAAATGCAATTTATGCAGATGAGATCATACTCAAAAATAGTATCTCAATTACGGCTAAGTGAAAAGCTTAGCTAAATTTGATCAATACACATAATTTTTATATTTTAAAGGGCCTAAATTTGTTATACTAATCCTGGGATAAAGAGAGGGGAGTGAGTATAATGAATTATTTTGATATAAAAAATATATTAAGATATAAATTCTTAGTGAAGTACAAGGTTATCTCGGGATAAGGGCTTTAATGCGCTCAAAAACAGATTCAATATGGGATAAAGTTTAAAGTGAGGAGATAAGTGTATTAGACACTAAGTTATTAAAAATGAATAGGGAATTTAGTATTGTGATCTTACCAAAGGATCAAATGATAGAAAAGAATAGTAGAGATAAAAATATATTTATAATGAAACGACTATATGAAATATTTTTATCGATAGGTGCACCAAATCATTTAAACGGATTTGGTTATTTAGTTTCAGCAATAAAACGTTCATGCAGTGATATTGAAATTTTGACAGAAATTACAAAAGAATTATACCCAAGTGTAGCAAGAGAGTATTCTACAACTTCGTCACGGGTGGAACAATCAATCCGACATATAATCAAGGTTATTTGGTCAAACGGTAATCTTGTAGAGTTAGAAAAAATGTTTGGTTATCGAGCTAAACATCGACCTTGTAATTCAGAATTTATTTCAATGGTAACTGATCGACTGTTGTCAGAATATAAAATATATAATGAGTAATTTATAAAAAGAAGTTCATATAAAACTTCTTTTTATCTGCTTTCAAATGCATAACGATTTTTTATTTTGAGTTTATCTGCAATTAAAGCAATAAATTCAGAATTTGTTGGTTTTCCTTTAAGAGAATCTGGGGCGGCCCTAATAATGGTATTAATTTTTCTTTTGTCACCTTGATTCCAACTGTTTTCAATTGCATGACGAATTGCTTTTTCAACTCTTGAGGCTGTCGTACTGTATTGGCGAGCAATATTTGGATAAAGTCTTTTTGTTATTTGACCTAATAATTCGATATCAGAGTATACCATTAAAATAGCAGTTCTTAAATACATGTAGCCTTTCAAGTGAGCCGGAATGCCAACCTGCTTTAGAATTGTTGTAATATTATGTTCAAGTTTAACTTCACTATGATTTGTGGACTGAAGATTATTGACTGCTTCTATCCAAATGTTATTATTGTTTGATAAATGATCAATCAGTTCAGCAGATATTTCTTCATCTTCTTCTAAAATATATATGTAGTATTGTTTCATATTATTCTCCTTCCAAATAATGACAAAAACTATTATATAAAGACAATGATTTTAGTAAAAGGGGAATTGTTATTATTTATTTTCTTTTAG
Organism: Erysipelatoclostridium sp. MSK.7.34; assembly: GCF_019041935.1. Lineage (NCBI taxonomy): Bacteria > Bacillati > Bacillota > Erysipelotrichia > Erysipelotrichales > Coprobacillaceae > Thomasclavelia > Erysipelatoclostridium sp. MSK.7.34. The sequence continues at coordinate 106,003 of NZ_JAHPYJ010000009.1, read as the reverse complement.
TAAACTAGGTAATAAGATTCATGTTTTTCTAAAATATTTCGCCTTTTTTAGCTAATATTTAACGAATATTTGCTAATACTCACGAATTTTGGTAAATATTTGATTATAAATGGCAATGGTAATGTTGAAGATAAAAATTTAAGATTTTAACAAGTTAGATAAATAAACTTTATGATAAATCTATAATTTTAATTAATTTTATCTTTTCATTTATCATTAGATATGATATATTGTATACAATGAGAGGTGTTAATTATGAAAACAACAACAAATTTACAATTACATCACCATCATTGGATTGCCTAGGGTTTTATCAGTTTATTGATACAACCCATTTTGTGTTAAATATTATTTGGGTGTATCTAATGACAATATTACTTTAGCGAGTCATTAGTGTAATGACTCGTTTTTTTGTAACTAAAGGGGGAAATAAAATGGAAGAATTTAAGTATTTAATACCGGAAGAAAGTATTGATGCAATTATTACTAATGTATCGAAATTACGAGAGATTGAAAATAGTTTAAGAGCTATCTTTGCAAAGAATAACTATAATGAAGTGTTAATGCCATCATTTGAGTATGTTGACTTATATACTCAATTAGATTGTGGTTTTGAACAAGAAAAAATGTTTCAGTACATTAATCATGAAGGTAAAAATGTTGCAATGCGCTGTGATTTTACAATTCCATTAGCACGTTTCTATTCAACAAACAATTATGGTGATGAAGAAGCACGTTATTGTTATTTTGGTAAAGTATACCGTAAGGAAACTATGCATAAAGGACGTTCCAGTGAGTTTTTTCAAGGTGGAGTTGAGTTGATCAACAAGCCTGGAATTGCTGGTGATAAAGAATGTTTAAACATGATTCAAGAGTCTTTACCACATCTTGGATTAAAAAATATTCTTGTAGAAATTGGTTCAGCACGTTTTTTTAATCGCCTATGCACACTGGTTGGTGATAAGGCAGTTGAATTAACAGAAATATTGAAGTATCGGGATATAAGTGAAATGAAAAAGTTTGTTGCCGATAATGAATTTGATGGGCAGTTAAATGAACTATTGTTAAAATTGCCGACTGCTTTTGGTGATATCACTTTATTAGATACTGCAATCAAAGGAATAAATGATGAAATATTGTTAAAGGCTTTGGAAAGATTAAAAGAGTTATATAACTCTTTGGATAATAAAGAAAGTATCATTTTTGATTTAGGAATGGTGCCAACAATGAAATACTACACTGGCTTAATGATTAAAGGATATAGTGATAAAAGTGCGCAGCCAATCATTTCTGGGGGAAGATATGATGACTTATTACCAAGATTCAATAAAAATGTTGGTGCAATTGGATTTTGCTACCATATGAATCATATTTTAAAAGCGATTGATAAGCAGGGGGAAGGCAATAATGATTAAAATAGCAATAACTAAAGGTAGAATTGAAAAGCAGGTCTGTAAGTTGTTACAAGAAGCGGGATTTGATATGGAACCAATTTTTAATAAGGATCGGGAATTATTAATTGCAACAAAAGATGGAATTGAAATGATTTTTGGTAAAGCCAATGATGTAGTAACTTTCTTAGAACACGGAATTGTCGATATTGGTTTTGTTGGTAAAGATACATTAGACGATGTTGACTTTGAAGATTATTATGAATTATTGGATTTAAATATAGGTAAATGTTACTTTGCTGTAGCGGCTTATCCAGAGTATCGTAACAAGAAATTTGAACGGCGTAAAAAAATTGCAAGTAAATATACTAAAGTAGCAAAAAAATATTTTGCAACAAAACAAGAAGATGTTGAAATCATTAAATTAGAAGGATCTGTAGAATTGGGACCAATCGTGGGAATCAGTGACGCAATTGTGGATATTGTAGAAACGGGGTCGACTTTAAAAGCAAATGGCTTAGAAGTAATTGAAAAAATTAGTGATATTTCAACTAGATTAGTGGTCAACAAAGTTAGTTTTAAGTTTAAAAAAGATGAAATTATGAATTTGGTTACTAAATTAGAAACTGTTACGGAGGGAAAATAATGTTAAAGATCGTTGATTATAAAGGCAATTTAGAAGCGGTAGCGACTAAATTAGACAGCCGTAAGGAAAGTGTTAATAAGGAAGTAAATGAGGCTGTATTAAAAATTATTGAAGATATTAATGAACGTGGAAATAAAGCATTATATGAGTATTGTTTAAAGTTTGATGGTTATCAAATTAATGATGAAAAAGATTTAATCGTTAGTGAGATAGAAAAAGAAGAAGCATTAAAACAAATAGATGCAGATTATCTACGTATCCTTGAAAGAACTAAAGAACAAATTACTGAATTTCATAAAAATCAAATTGATAAATCATGGTCTTTATTTAAAGATAATGGGGTAATCATGGGACAGATGGTGCGTCCAATTGAACGGGTGGCATTATATGTTCCTGGGGGAACCGCTAGTTATCCTTCTACAGTATTAATGAATGCTGTTCCAGCAAAGTTAGCGGGAGTTAAAGATTTAGTAATTATTACACCGGTAAAAGAAGATGGAAAAGTTAATCCGATTATTATTGCTGCAGCAAAAGTAAGTGGGGTCGATACAATCTATAAATTTGGTGGCGCTCAAGGGGTGGCTGCCATTGCTCATGGTACTGAAACAATAAAGAAAGCCGATAAAATCGTAGGTCCTGGAAATATTTTCGTTGCGACGGCTAAAAAACTTAGTTATGGACTTGTTGATATTGATATGGTTGCAGGCCCAAGTGAGGTATTGGTAATTGCAGATGAGAACGCTAATCCTAAATATATTGCTGCTGATTTAATGAGTCAGGCAGAACACGATAAACTGGCTAGTGCTTTATTAGTTACGACAAGTCGTGATTTAGTGGCTAAAGTAAATGGTGAATTAGTTCGCCAAATGGCTTATTTATCAAGAAGAGATATTATCGAAGAATCCTTGGTTAATTATGGTGGAGCAATCATTGTTGATAATTTGAATGAAGCATTTGATGTTTCCAACTATTTAGCACCAGAACATTTAGAAGTATTAGTAGATAATCCTGTAAATATGTTACCAAAAATTAAAAATGCCGGTTCTATTTTCTTAGGAGAATATTCACCGGAACCATTAGGCGATTATATGAGTGGAACTAACCATGTACTACCAACTGGAGGAACTGCTAAGTTTTATTCGGCATTAGGGGTATATGATTTTGTTAAATATTCATCTTATAGCTATTATCCTAAAAATGTCTTAGGTGAATTCAAGGAAGATGTAATTAAATTTGCTAAAAGTGAAGGTTTAGATGCCCATGCAAATTCAGTAGCAGTAAGATTTGAGGAGGAATAGTCATGAGAATTGGAAAGATTGAACGTGAAACAAAAGAAACGAAAATTCTTGTGCAATTAGATTTAGATGGAGAAGGTAAAAGTGAAATTAGTACTGGAATCGGATTCTTTGATCATATGTTAACACTATTTGCTTTTCATGGAGGTTTTGATTTAATCGTTAAATGCGAAGGTGACTTAGAAGTTGATACTCATCATACAGTAGAAGATCTTGGAATTGCTTTAGGAACTTGTTTAAAAGAAGCGCTTGGCAATAAACTCGGGATTAAAAGATATGGAGCTTTTACTATTCCGATGGATGAAACGCTAGTAACAACCAATTTAGATATTAGTGGGCGTCCTTTCTTAGTTTATAATGTTAATCTAACTTGTGAAAGAATTGGCACATTTGAAACAGAAATGACGGAAGAATTTTTTCGGGCATTGGCATTTAATTCACTGATTACTTTACATATTAATGAACAGTATGGAACTAATAATCATCATATTGTTGAAGCTATATTTAAAAGTTTAGGAAGAGCTTTAAAAGAAGCGGTTAGTATTGATGAAGCTAACAAAGATAAAGTTGTTTCATCAAAAGGAGTCTTATAAAAATCAAGGGGGGATTTAGATGGTAGTAATCATTGACTACAATATTGGTAATTTAAGTAGTGTTATTTCCGCTTTAAAAAGGGTCGGAATTGAAGCTGTAATTACTCGTGACAAAGATATTATTCGCCAAGCTAAAGCAATTGTATTACCTGGAGTAGGGGCTTTTCCGGTAGCTATGAATAATTTAAAAAAGTTTGATTTAATTGATGTTTTAAATGAACGAAAAGATGCTGGAATACCAATTCTGGGAATTTGTTTGGGAATGCAAATTTTATTTGAAAAAGGGTATGAAGTTGAAGAAACTAAAGGATTAGGTTTCCTAGATGGAGAAGTAGTCTTTATGGATATTGATGAAAAGGTTCCTCATATGGGTTGGAATCAATTACATTTCAACCAAAACCATCCAATTTTAAAAAATATTCATGAAAATGATGATGTCTATTTTGTTCATTCTTTTATGGCAACATGCCCAAATGAACAATTAATTGCTTATAGTGATTATGGTAAGACAAATATAACGGCAATTGCGGCTAAAGACAATGTGATTGGTTGCCAGTTCCATCCTGAAAAAAGTGGAGCTGTAGGACAAAAAATATTATTAGCGTTTAAGGAGATGATCGAATGTTAGTTATTCCAGCAATAGATTTAAAAGATGGTCAAGCCGTTAGATTGTTTAAAGGTGATTATAATCAAAAAACAGTATATAGTAATGAACCAGAAAAATTAGCTGAGAATTTTGAGAAAATGGGTGCTAAGCTGCTTCATGTTGTTGATTTAGATGGTGCTAAAGATGGTGAATGTATTAATCTTGAAACAATTAAGAAAATAAAACAAAATACTTCAATGCAAGTAGAACTTGGTGGGGGGATTAGAAATATTGAAACAGTTGCTTTATATTTAGATGAAGTAGGAATAGATCGGGTAATTTTAGGAACTGCTGCAATTAATGATCCAGAGTTTTTAAAAAGTGCTATTAATACCTATGGTCCTGAAAAAATTGTCGTAGGAGTTGATGTTAAAGATGGCTTTGTTTCAACTTCAGGCTGGTTAAAAATCAGTAACGTGCCATACTTGGAGTTTATCAAAGAGTTAGAGAAGTTAGGGGTTAAATACATTGTTGCTACAGATATTAGTAAAGATGGAACATTACAAGGTCCTAACTTTGATATGTATGAACAGATCGCTAGAACTTCTACTATTAACTTTGTTGTTTCAGGGGGCATTAAAGATGCTCAAAATATTAAAGATGTAGCTAGTAAGAACTATTATGCATGTATTGTTGGTAAGGCTTATTATGAGGGTAAAGTAGATCTCAAGGAGGTTATTACATGCTTACAAAACGGATAATACCTTGTTTGGATATAAAAAATGGTAAAGTTGTAAAAGGAATTAATTTTGTAGAATTGAAAGATGTTGGAGATCCCATTGAATTAGCTAAACGTTATGATCAGCAATGTGCTGATGAAGTAGTGTTTTTAGATATTACTGCAAGTTATGAAGAACGTGATATTATTAAAGATATTATTGAACGCGGGGCTAGTGAATTAACGATTCCTCTAGCTGTTGGCGGGGGAATCCGGACGCTTGATGATTTTCGAACGATCTTAGCTAGTGGAGCAGATAAAGTATCTGTTAATTCGGCAGCTATTGCAAACCCTGATTTAATAAAAGCGGCTGCTGATGAATTTGGGGTACAGTGTGTAGTCGTTGCAATCGATGCTAAAAAACGTGATGATGACGGTTATGACGTTTATGTAAAAGGTGGTCGTGAAAATACTGGAATTGATCTAATAGAATGGGTAACTAAATGTGAAGAATTGGGTGCTGGGGAAATTCTATTGACTTCAATGGATGCAGATGGGACTAAAGCAGGTTATGATATCGACATGATCAATGCTGTATGTAATGCTGTTGATATTCCAGTAATTGCCAGTGGTGGTTGTGGCAGTATTCAAGACATTGTTGATGTCTTTAAACAAACTAATTGTGATGCCGCTTTAGTGGCTTCATTATTTCATTTTGGCGAAGCAACTGTTGAAGATGTTCGTAAAGAATTAAGGAAACATGATATAAATGTAAGGAGAGCAATGTAATGAAACCAGATTTTACAAAAATGGAGTTGATTCCTGCTATTGTTCAGGACTATAAAACAAATGAAGTTTTGATGTTAGCTTATGTCAACGAAGAAGCATATCAAAGAATGTTAGAAACAAATCAAACTTGTTTTTTTTCAAGAAGTAGGAATGAACTATGGCATAAAGGTGAAACATCAGGTCATTTTCAAAATATTAAAGGGATGTATTTAGATTGTGATTTAGATACACTGTTAATTTTTGTTGAACAAATTGGAGCAGCATGTCACACTGGAGCGTACTCTTGTTTCTTTAATGAAATAATGGCTTATGATAATACTAATATTTTTAGAAGTCTATCAAATCTAATTGAAAATCGGAAACAAAACCCAGTTGAAAAATCATATACTAATTACTTATTAGATCAAGGTGTTGATAAAATTTGTAAAAAAGTAGGTGAAGAAGCAAGTGAAACGATTATCGCGGCTAAAAATGATGATAAGGAAGAATTAATCGGTGAAATCAGTGATTTATTTTATCATGTTTTTGTTTTAATGAATAATCAAGGGGTAACACTTGACGATATTGAAAATAAGTTAAAAGATCGTCATAAAATAACTGGAAATAAGAAAGATTTTCATACTAAAGGAGACTATTAAAATGCGTTCCATTGACTATCATATGCACACTAGATTTTCAGGTGATAGTGAGGCTGATCCGCGTGAACATGTAATTCAAGCAATTAAAATGGGACTAGATGAGATTTGTTTTACTGATCATCGTGATTTCGATTACCCAATTGATGTTTTTGATCTAGATGTCGAAGGTTATTATCAAACAATTATGGCTTTAAAAAAAGAATTTGCAGATAAAATTATAATAAAATGGGGCATTGAAATAGGTCTAGATATGAATCATCAATTAGAGATTAATAATTTGATTAACCAGTATCCTTTTGATTTTGTAATTGGCTCAATTCATGTAATTGATCATACTGAATTTTATTATGGGGATTTTTTTAAAAATCTAAATAAAGAGCAAGCTCATCAGGCTTTCTTTGAAGAAACGCTAAGGTGCGTTAAAAATTTTGACTGTTTTAATGTTTTAGGACATTTAGATTACATTATGCGATACGGGCCTTATGAAGATAAAAAAGTTGAACATAAGAAATATCAGAATATAATTGATGAAATATTTAAAAATTTGATTATTAAAAATAAGGGGATTGAGGTAAATACTTCTGGATATGCAGTTAATCAGACTTGCGGCTTTCCAAATTTTGAACAAGTTCAACGTTATTATGATTTAGGAGGTCGTATTATTACTATTGGTACAGATAGTCATACAAGTGATCGAGTTGGTCAGTATGTCAATGACGTTAAAGAAAATTTAATTAAAATCGGCTTTGAGGATGTTAGTACATTTACAGGGCGTTTAAAGGATTAGATAGCAAAAATCTAATCTTTTTAATTTATTATCATAATCATTAATCATTTATGGTATAATGGATAATATATTTGGAGGTAAAAATATGGAATTATACAACAAGGAAACATTAAAAGCATTGAAAGAAAGTGTCGATGATAGTACTTATTATCTGCCAAAAGCTTTATTTCAAGGCAGTAAATTTGGAAATATTCGTTTAGAAACAAAACTAGCATATGCTGCTTTACTAGATACATTATTAAGAAAGCCTGTTTTTAATCAAGAAAATATTGCTTTGTTAAAAATAGATAATCCAGTAATTGCTCAAACTTTGGCAGCGATGGCAAATAAAGAGGTAAATCAGGCAAAAGTAGCTAAATACCTAGATGAACTAATAGAAGCTAATTTAATCGAGATTAATAAACAAGACATTTATATTTATCATATTGATTAATGTTTAAATTTATATCTAAAAAAATCATTAAGAATTATAATGATTATAATAACCCTAAAGTAAGAGAACAGTATGGCATGCTTTGTTCAATCGTTTCGATTGCCTGCAATATTGTTTTAGTAATTTTTAAACTTACAATGGGGGCTATTACTCATAGTATTGCCATTCAGGCTGATGGGTTGAATAACCTTTCAGATGTTGGTAGTAATTTAGCTTCATTATTTGGTTTTAAATTAGCTAATCGTCATCCTGATTCAGAGCATCCTTATGGTCATGGTAGAATTGAATATGTAGCTGGTCTAATAATCGCTTTTTTAATTTTATTAGTTGGTTTTCAAGCTTTAAAAGATTCTATTTTTAAGATCATTGCTCCTGAAAAAGTAACTTTTACAATCGTAGCTGTAGTTATTTTAATTGTTTCAATTTTAATTAAATTATGGATGGCAATGTTTAATCGAACGGTTTCTAAAAATATTAATTCTGCTACCTTAATGGCTGCCAGTCAAGATAGTTTAAACGATGTGATGGCGACATCAGCGACTTTAATTTCATTAATTTTATCCCTTTATACTGATTTACCAGTAGATGGGATAATGGGAGCTGTTGTATCAATTATTGTTTTAAAAGCAGGAATTGATATCTTTAAAGATACTGTTGATCCTTTATTGGGGATGGCACCTGATAAGGAATTGATTAATGAAATCGAAGAATATATTCTTTCTTATCCAGAAGCTTTAGGAATCCATGATTTAATGATGCACGATTATGGACCGGGTAGAAAATTTTTAACTTTGCATGTTGAAGTTGATTGTAATGATAATATTATGGCAGTTCATGATGCGATGGACTTGATTGAGCGTTCAATGTTGGAGAAATATCATATCCTGACAACGATTCATATGGATCCAGTAGACACAAATGATGCTCTAACAAATGAATTAAAACAAGTAGTCTTAGGAGTTGTCAAAGGAATTAACAAAGAATACAGTATTCACGATTTTAGAATTGTTACTGGACCAACACATACAAATTTAATTTTTGACGTTATGATTCCTTCAAATGATGAAATTAAACATAAAGTTTTAAAAGAAGAAATCAATACGAAACTACGTGCAATTAACCCTAATTACTATACGGTTATGCAAATTGAACATAGTTTTATTTAAAAAAGAGCCACTGCAGTTTATCTGCAGCGGCTCTTTATGCTCTAAAGATTACCTCTTCTTTTTCATACATCATTTTAGCTGCAATCATTGAAACAATTACATAAACGATTGACCAGCCAATTGTCATATATAGATGAACATAATTTAATTGATTGAATATAATTTCTTTAATAACGATTACAACATTGAGAATTGGGATATTCATCATCGCCATTGAAACTGAACTTGGCTCCATATACATTGTAATTACTGAAAGTAACACCGGAATAAGGGTTACAGGAGTTAAATACGTATTAGCTTCTTTTAAAGAACGAGCATATGTTGAAACTAATAACATCACTGCAGAAATAAAGATTACATATAATACTGCTAATAATACGATTAACAGCATGCTTTGAAGTGATAAATCGATAGTGATGGCCATCGTATCACTCATTCCAAATTTAAAAGCAAGCAGTAAACCGACTGCTGATAAAATTGAAGTAATGCTACCAAAAGTTGCAGTGACAATCAGTTTACCAATTAAAATAGAACTTCTAGAAATACTTGTTGAAAGTAATGGTTCTAAAGTTCCCCGTTCTTTTTCACCAGCACCTAAATCGGTTGCAATAGGTACGATTCCTGAACCAGAATAACCAATGATCATCATAGGAATTAACATTCCTAGCATCATTAAGGACATACTATCAGCTTCTTCGTCTTTAGCATGTTCATTATAAGTAAATGGTTGTAAAACTTTACTTGATAAATGATTTGCTTCTAAATATGATGCTAAATAACTATTTTGATAAGTACTGAACATTGTTTGAACAGTACTTATAGCAGTCATTGCACGTTGCGAGGTTGTATCATAATATAGGTCAACTTCAGGTGTACTTCCTTGTGTTAATGATTCATTAATATCATTAGCGATGATGTAAGCTACGATTTTCCCATCATAAGCTTCGTTAATAGGGTCTTTGCTATTAACAAGTTCGTAAATACCCGCTTCTTTAAAAAGAGCAGTGATTTCCGGATTATTTGTTTCTAAAACAATTTTATATTTATTATCTTCGCTTGGTGATGCCATATCACCAATTGATGAAAAGATAAAGGTAAACAATAGGGGCATGACTATGATTGGGATAACGAAAGTCATTAGTAATGTTTTACGATCGCGTAAAATATCTTTAAATTCTTTTTTTACAATTGTCATAATATTATTCATGATCATTACCTCCAATACATTCAATAAATAAATCCTCAAGATTATCTTGTTGATATTCCTTTTTTAATTGTTCAATCGTGCCGCTGGCAACAATTTTTCCTTTATGAATTATGATAACGCGATCACATAGTTTTTCAGTTTCATACATATTATGACTAGAAAAAACAATAGCTTTATTTTCTTGCTTACATTTTAAGATAAAGTCATGAATTAATTTACTTGATAAAACATCTAATCCTGTAGTTGGTTCATCAAATAACATAACATCAGGATGATGAATGATACTTCTTGCTAATGATACTTTCTGTTTCATCCCCCGACTATACTTACCAACAGGACGATCAATATATTCTACCATTTCTAAATCTTGAGCAATTTGATCAACTGCTTGTTTAGCTTCTTGATCACTCATCCCGTTTAGTTTAGCAAAATATGTCATATTTTCTCGTCCTGATAAACGATCATATAAAGCAACATCACCACCAAATAAAATACCGATATGTTCTCTAATTTTACTAGGATTATCAATAATATTATAATTATCAATATAAGCGTTACCGCTAGTTGGCTTTAACATTGTTGCTACCATTCTTAATGTTGTTGTTTTACCGGCTCCATTTTCTCCTAATAGACCGATAATTTCTCCAGCGTTGACCTCGAAAGATACATTTTCAACAGCATTAATTTTTTTAAATGTCTTTGTTAAGTTTTCTACTTTTAACATGTTCTTCCCCTCCATTAATTATCATCATCTTGATGATAATGGTTATAAATTACTTTGATTACATAGGTGATAAAGATAATGATGTAAAAGGAAGTGAAAATTAGTTCACAGCCTAATACGGATAATTGATTGTCTATGATTAAAGGTTTTCCATTGATAATTAAAAATAGATATAAACCAAAAAAACCAAATCCATAAAGACCAAAAAATATAAATAATAAACGATACCGGGCCTTTGTTAGAGGATATATTTCATAGTAGATCATTAAAATAAAACAATAAGTAATACTAATGAACAAAGCAATTAAATATTCCCAATCACCAATCATTAGGTCAATATTAAATATCTCTTTAATAAAAAATATTGCAATAATAATAAAACTCAATACTGAAAAACTCTTAAAATAGATATTTCCTCTAATTTTCAATTGTCGTTCATCGAGTCGGCATTTAAATAATGACTTAAATTTCTTCATCAAGAATATCCTCCCAAAATAATTCATCCAACGATTTATTTAAAACTTTACAAATTTTAATACAAAGTTTAACTGTTGGATTATAATCTCCTTTTTCAATCGCATTCATTGTTTGACGTGATACCCCAACAGCATCTGCTAAATCTTTTTGGGTCATATCCAGTGCAGCTCGAGCTGCTTTTATCCTTAGATTTTTAGCCATCTCATCACCTCAAGATAATAGTAGTGTATATTTTAATAAATGTCAAATATATATTACATTTTGTAATTAATATTTATGATTATAATATAAATATAAACATCCTCGGATTATAATGATAATGAAAATACAAGCTACGATTCCAAGCAATAAGTCAAAACTGTAGAGTGGGGCAATCACAGAAACCAATGCCATTGTAATAATCTCAAAGGTAAAAGAAAAATTTCCCCCAACCTTGTCAGCAATAAATAATTTACGTTCATCATGATCATTTATATATTTTTCAATTAACTTTACTTCATTTTTAGCTAAAAAGAAGTTAGAAATTAGATTAATGCACGGAAAAACAAATAAAGCAAAAGAAAGTCCTGTTTGATATCCATGTACAAAGTCAATGTAATGTTCGTTATTTGAATTAATAGTTAAAACATTAGTTAAGGACAAGATGATTAAAGTTAAAGCAGATATCATTAAAGTAATCATCCAGTAATTAGTTTTTTTCAAGTCTTCACGTGCTAGAACAATTCTTTTATCCATTATTTAGTTCCTCCTCAAAATCAAATATTTCTTCAATTGTCAAGTTAAAATATTTTGCAATTTTATAAGCTAAAATTAATGAAGCTGTGTATTTGCCTACTTCAATTGAAGTAATTGTCTGTCGGGTTACCCCGACAGACCTTGCTAGTTCTTCTTGAGAAATTTTATAGGCTTTTCTAAGTTCAGGAATTTTAGTTTTCATTATAACACTCCTATCTTTGCAAAGTACGCTTTACAATTAAAGTATAGTTTGCTTTGCAATATATGTCAAGCTAACTTTGCAAAATAAAAACCTGCTAAAGATTAAAATTCTTTAACAGGATATTTTTCAGCATTTTTTATAAGTTTTTTTTCAATAATTGTACTTACATCAAGATTTAGTGAGTATGCCAGCTGAAAACAATATATCATTACATCGGCAAGTTCTTCACTAATATTTTCTGTTTTGTAATCATTATCCCACTGAATACATTCAAGTAATTCCCCAGCTTCAATAGAAATACTTTTAATTAGACATTCGGGATGTTCTAATTGATCCCAACCACGTTTTTGAACAAATTCAATAATTTTATTTTCAAGCTCTTTCATAAACATCTCCTTTTTTATAATTATATGAACTATTGATAGATAATCAAGTAAAATGAATAAATGTCGATACAAACGGGAATAAATTTAGATATAAAAAAGACAGGAAAATAATGCATAGTAAAAAAGTAGGAAATAATTAAAAAATACTCTTGACTTTTAAAATAGATTTAGTTAATATATTGCCAACGACAATGAAAAGAAGAGTAGTTCACTTGAACTTTATAGAGAATCCTTGGATGGTGGAAAAGGATAGGGGATAATGAATGAAGATGGTCTTGGAGTCTTGTAGGCGATATTTAGCCTATGACGGGTGTGCCCGTTAGCGCACTAGAGTATGATTGTACTCGAAGAGGTTATTGCTGTGAGGTAATAATGAATTAAGGTGGTAACACGGGCAATGCTCGTCCTTTGGCTTAAAGGACGAGTTTTTATATTTTAAGGAGGATTTTATGATTGAAATTAAGCGCGTTAGTAAAGTTTATCGATTAAAGGATCGTGAAGTAGTTGCTGTAGATGATGTTTCTTTAACTATCGAAGATGGCGATATTTATGGAATAATTGGTTATAGCGGAGCTGGTAAATCTACATTAGTGCGTCTAATTAACCAATTAGAGGTACAAGATAGTGGTAAAATATTTATTGATGGACAAGATTTAGGGAATTTATCACAAATAGAATTAAGAAAATTGAGAACTAAAGTAGGAATGATTTTTCAGCATTTTAATTTATTGTGGTCACGAACAGTAAGTGAAAATATTGAATTAGCTTTAGAAATTGCTGGTAATAAAGATAAAAGGATTCGTCAGCAAAAGGTTCAAGAACTAGTAGAGCTAGTTGGTTTAACAGGTCGTGAGAATGCTTATCCTAGCGAATTATCAGGTGGACAAAAGCAACGGGTGGGGATCGCGCGAGCTCTTGCTAATGATCCTAGAATCTTATTATGCGATGAGGCTACTAGTGCATTAGATCCCGATACGACAAAATCGATTTTAGAATTATTATTAAAAATAAATAAGAAATTAAATATTACGATCATTATGATCACACATCAAATGGAAGTAGTCCAAAGGATCTGTAATCATATTGCAGTTATGTCAGAAGGAAAAGTTATCGAAGAAGGAACTGTTAAAGAGATTTTTACTTCGCCGCAACATTCAGTAACTAAAAGTTTTATTCAAGAAGGAAAAAATCATAATGAATTTGATGAGACTGTTCTAAAGAAAATTTATTCTAAAGGACGATTATTGAAAGTAGTGTTTGATGAAAATGTTAGTCGTTTGCCAATTTTGACTAAAGTAATTAGAGAATGTGATAGTGATATAAATGTAATTGAAGCTAATTTAAGCAATACTATCGATAGTTCATTTGGGATTATGATTTTGCAAGTAATCGGTGATTATGAAAAAGTAATAACTTTATTTGAAAAATATTTAGCTAAAGTGGAGGTGATGTAGATGCGAAGTATTTTAGAAAACATTGATATCAATGCGATGATAGCAGCTCTAAATGAAACGCTCTTTATGACATTGATTTCATTGATTTTTGCGGTAATTCTTGGAATGGTCTTGGGAATTGCTATATATTTAACTCAAGATGATGGACTGTATCCTAATTTGATCGTTAATAAAATTTTAAATTTGATCGTTAATGTATTTAGAGCGGTACCATATATTATTTTAGTATTTTTGCTAATTCCATTGACTACATTTTTGGTTGGTTCAATGTTAGGTGCTAAGGCAGCATTACCGTCATTGATTTTATCAAGTGCACCATTTTATGGACGGATGGTCATGATTGCTTTAAATGAAGTTGATGGTGGAACGATTGAAGCAAGTAAAGCAATGGGGGCAAGTAATGTTCAAATCATTACTAAGGTTTTAATTCCAGAAGCTAAACCAGCTTTGATTTCTTCGATTACAGTTATGTCCATTTCATTAGTTGGTTATACAGCAATGGCAGGTGCCATAGGAGCTGGTGGTCTTGGGAATCTGGCATATCTATATGGGTTTGTAAGAACTAACAATTATGTAATGTATACAGCCACATTTTTAATTTTAGTTATTGTTTTTATTATTCAATTTATTGGTGATTATTTTGTAAGGAAAATAGATAAAAGGTAGGGAAATATTATGAAAAAATTATTTATCGGAATTATTAGTTTATTATTAGCAGTTACACTAACTGCATGTGGTGGAAAAACAGAACGTGATGATAAAACATTATTAGTGGCTGCAACCTCAAAGCCACATGGTGATATTTTGGAAGAAGCTAAGAACATTTTAAAGGATGATTATGATATTGATCTAGAGATAAAAATTTTAGATGACTATTATATTTTTAATCGCTCTTTAAATGATAGTGATGTAGATGCAAACTTTTTCCAACATGTCCCATTTTTTGAAAAGGATATTAAGGATAATAAATATGATCTAGTTAATGCTGGTGGAGTGCATATTGAACCATTTGGTTTTTATTCAAAACAAATTAAAAATATTAATGAATTAAAGAAAAATGATATTGTTGTTATTTCTAATTCTGTTGCTGATCATGGACGAATTCTAGCTATTTTAGATGAAGCAGGGATCATTGAATTAGATGATAAAGTGAAAGTGCAAGATGCAACGATTGAAGATATTAAGACTAATCGATTAAATTTGGAATTCAAGGAAATTAAACCAGAATTGCTAACTAATGCGTATAAAAATGATGAAGGTGCATTAATCGCAATCAATGGGAATTATGCAATTGATGCTGGCTTGAATCCAACTAAAGATGCGATTCTTTTAGAATCAGCAGATGAAAGTAATCCATATGTTAATATCGTGGCGTGTCAAAAGGGACATGAAAATGATAAAAAAATCAAAGCTTTAGTAGCAGTATTACAATCTCAAAAAATTAAAGATTTTATTACCAATACGTATAGTGATGGATCAGTGATTCCGGTTAAATAAAGATGCTTAGGCATCTTTTTTTATTATGGCGATTGCGTAGATACAGAAAATAACATATAATTTTTAAAGTTAGGAGGTTTTACCAATGTTATGTAGAGATTATTTGTATCAAGAAGTAGAGGTTCTCATTGATCGTCCATTAGGTTCTCAGCATCCTCAATACGGCTTCATATATCCTCTTAATTATGGTTTCATTGAAAACACAGTTAGCGGAGATGGAGAAGAACTTGATGCTTATTTGCTTGGTGTCTTTGAGCCGGTAGAAAGATATCGTGGGGTAGTTATTGCAGTTATCCAGCGGACTAATGATAATGATGATAAATTGATTGTTGTTCCTCATAATGTTGATTATAGTGATGAACAGATTAGAGCCTTAACAGAGTTTCAAGAGAGATATTTCAATTCAGTTATTCTAAGATAAAGGAGAAGATGATGACTATAACAGTAGACGAATATATTAATAGTTTTTACCAACAGATACAAATAAATTTAATTAAGTTAAGAAAAATAATTAAAGAAACGGCGCCTGAAGCTCAAGAAAAAATATCATGGGGTGTACCAACATATTTTCAAGACGGTTTTCTAGTCCAGTTTGCAGCATATAAAAAACATATCGGCTTCTATACATCACCGCAAACAATAGAAGCTTTTAAAACAGAATTAGCTAATTATAAGACAAATAATAAAAATACAGTGCAATTTATGTTTGAACAAGAATTACCAGTAGAATTAATAAAAAAGATGGTTTTATTTAAAATAGAGGAGAACACTAAATGAGGCTAGGAACAACATATATTAGTGTCAATGATTTTGCTAAGTCACTGGCTTTTTATCAGCTTTTATTGGAGCAAGAACCATTATATTGTAATGATGATCGGTGGGCTACATTTGATTGTGGGAATTCATTATCATTATATAATCGACAATTTGATATTGATTTTCTTGTAAATAACGATTATCGTGGCCATTATAATCATTCATATTTGACAACTTTGAAAAATGAAAATAGTGATAAAATAAATACATCAGTTATATTCAATTTTGAAGTAGAGGATTTAATAAGTGAATATGAACGAATTAAAAAATTAAAGATAGGGGCTGTATCTGAACTGTTATTTGTCAATATCCATATGCCATACTGGTATTTTACAATCAAAGATCCAGATGGTAATGAAATTGAAATTACTGGCAATTATAATGGAAGCGACAAGCTAACAGATGAGTAAATTTTTATCTTTTCATATTCAGTAAATAAAAAATAATTATATTAAAATATGATAGGATAAAACAGTTGGAGGTTTTAATAATGAAACGTAAATTTTTCTTTTTTGATATTGATGGTACTTTGGCAGTTGGGACACCAGGAAATCAATATGTACCAGAATCGACTAAAATAGCTATTTCAAAATTAAAAGAGGCTGGTCATTTTGTTGCTATTGCTACTGGAAGGAGTTATGCGATGGCAGTAGAACATATGAAAGAACTAGGGTTTGAAAATATGGTAAGTGACGGTGGAAATGGAATTACAATACATAATAAATTAGTAGAAATTAAACCCTTAGATTACGATAAATGTATCAATTTAATTAATGAATGTAAGGAAAAAGGATATATTTGGGCAATTTCACCTGATAATGCGACAAGACGATTGGCACCAGATAATCGCTTTTATGATTTTACACATGATATCTATATGGATACCATAGTTCAAGAAGGTTTGGATCCAAAAGACTTTGATAAAATTTATAAAGTATATGTGGCTTGTTATGCTCCAGAGGAAGAAAAGCTGGAAACTTTAAAGGAACTGCCTTGGTGTCGTTTTCATCAAGAATACTTGTTTGTAGAACCTGGCGATAAGTCAGTTGGAATCAAAATGATGGTTGATCATTTTGATGGGGATTATAGTGATGTAGTTGTTTTTGGTGATGAAAAAAATGATTTGAGTATGTTTACTGATGAATGGACTAGTATCGCAATGGGAAATGCAATTGATGCTTTGAAAGCTAAAGCTGCATATATTACAGATGATTGTGACAAAGACGGTATTTATAATGCCTGTAAACATTTTGGCTGGATCGACTAATATGTCCGTTAATCGACTATTTGAAACTATTTATTATCTGATCGAACATAAGCAGACTACTGCTAAAGAATTGGCTGAACACTTTGAAGTTTCAACCCGGACAATATATCGTGATTTAGATCGCTTGATCGTAGCTGGATTTCCAATTTATGCCAATCAAGGAGCTAAGGGTGGAATTTATATAGATAGTGAATTTGTTTTGGATAAAATGACATTCAGTGATGATGAACAGAATCAAATTTTAATGGCACTTCAATGTATAGAGAGGCTTCAAGATAGAGATGAAGCAGGCTTAATTGATAAGATGGCAGCGTTATTTAATAAAAATAAACTAGATTGGATTGAAGTTGATTTTACTACTTGGCATCATAACAATAGTCAAAATGAAAAGTTTGAAACAATAAAAAAAGCTATTTTTGAACAAAAGGAAATTAAATTTAAATATATTAATTCTTATGGTGAGAAATCACAGCGATGTGTTTTTCCAAATAAACTGTTTTTTAAAGCAAATACTTGGTATTTACAAGGATATTGTCTTCAAAAAAATAGCTATCGTGTTTTTCGGCTAACAAGAATTATAGAATTACTAACGACATCAAATTATTTTCAACTTGAAGAAATTGCTTTACCACCAAAAATAAATAAAATTCCTAATTTGAATACCTCGAGGATTAAAGTGATTTTAAAATTTGATAAAAGTATAGGGAGTGTTGTTTTTGATGAATTCGGTGATGGTGTAATCTGTGAGGATACTGCTGGAAATTATATAGTAAGTAGTGTTGTCCCTGATGATTACTGGTTGATTAGTTTTATTCTCTCATTTGGATCTAAAGTTGAGGTAATAGAACCTCAAGACCTTAAAGATAAGGTAATTATAGAAATTAATAAAATTAAGGCTGTTTATAAACAAACTTGACAGAGGATGTCAAGTTTGTTTTGTTATAATGATTCTATAGAAAGGATGAGTTAAATGGAAATAATCACAGTCGATCAAAATAATTTGGAGAAGGAGCATATTTGTTGTGCAATTTCTAGTAATAATGATATCCAAGTTAAAGCTAAAAAAGCTTGGCTTGAGGAACAGTTTAAATGCGGATTGATTTTTAAAAAGATGGATGTAAGGGGAAAGTGTTTTATTGAATATTTACCACTTGAAGAAGCTTGGGTACCTATCGTAGGTGATGATCTTATGCATATTAATTGTCTTTGGGTATCTGGAAAATATCAAGGACAGGGATTAGCTAAAAAATTGTTGGAAGCTTGTATTGAAGATTGTCGTAAACAGAAGAAACATGGAATAACTGTTATTTCTGCAAAAAGGAAAATGCCGTTTGTAATGGATTATAAATTTTTAATTAAGCATGGTTTTATTTCAATAATGAGTCTAGATAAATATGAATTAATGTATTTAAGTTTAGATTCTCAAGCAGTTCAACCAAGTTTTACGATTAAAGAAATGACTTGTGAGGAAGGTGGATTAGTTTTATATTATAGTCATCAGTGTCCTTTTACAGCTAAATATGCCCCGATGATTGAAGCGTATTGTCAAGAAAAAGGTTTAATAATTAAATTAAAACTATTAAATAGTAGTGAGGAAGCAAAAAATGCGGGAATTCTTTTTACCACATATAGTTTGTTTTATAATCATAAATTTATTACAAGAGAAATTTTATCGGTTAAAAAATTTGAGAAAATATTGGAGGAATTAATATGACTAAATTAGATTATAAGAAAGAATATAAAGATTTATATTTACCAAAAAGGTCCCCAATGTTGATTAATGTAGATAAAATCACGTATGTAACAGTTGATGGTAAAGGTAATCCTAATACATCAGCTGAATATAAAGAGGCTCTAGAATTATTATATGGTATTTCTTTTACAATTAAAATGTCCAAAATGACGGATAATAAAATAGATGGCTATTTTGAATATGTAGTTCCCCCTTTGGAAGGCTTATGGTGGCTGGATAAAAAACCAACTGAAAAAGTAATCGGTGATAAAAGTAAATTTTATTGGAAATCAATGATTAGATTACCTGAATTTGTTACACTTGAAGTTTTTGAACATGCTAAAGAATTATTAAAAGTAAAAAAACCATACTTAAATCTTGATAAAGTAAATTACGAAATTATTGAAGAAGGGAAATGTGTTCAAATTATGCATCTAGGCAGTTATGATGAAGAAAATACGAGTATTGAAAAAATATATCAATTTATCGAAACTCAAGGATTACAAATTGATCTCAATGAAGTCCGCCGACATCATGAAATTTATTTAAGTGATCCAAGAAAATGTAAACCTGAAAATTTAAAAACAGTAATACGTTATCCTGTTAAATAAAAATACGTTATCATAATAGAGGGTTTGTAGTATAATTATGATAAATAGAAAGGCGGGATATAAATGCAACGAACATTAGAAGAAATTACTCAGTATATTGATCATACATTATTAAAGCCATATGCGTCAAAAGAAGCGATGCAAGCTTTTTGTAATGAGGCAAAAGAATTAAAGGTAAAGATGGTCGCAATAAATTCTTACTATACTAAATTTTGTAAAGAATTATTAAAAGACACCACAATCCATGTTGGCGCAGCTATTTCTTTTCCTTTAGGTCAAACAACAATAGCAGTCAAAGCTTTTGAAACTATTGAGGCAATCAAAGATGGTGCTGACGAGATTGATTATGTTTTAAATCTTGCTAAAGTTAAAGACGGTGATTTTACTTATATCAAGGAAGAGATGGAAACAATTGTTAAGATTTGCCGTGAGGCAGGAATCATTAGTAAAGTAATTTTTGAAAATTGTTATTTAACAAAAGATGAAATCAGGAAATGTGCACAAACTGCTAAAGAAGTTAAACCGGATTTTATCAAGACTTCTACTGGCTTTGGAACAAGTGGAGCTTTGATCGAAGATGTGAAAATAATGTTAGAAACTGTAGATGGTGTTTGTAAAGTCAAAGCAGCAGGCGGGATTAGGGATTATAAAACTTTTAATGAATTTATAAATTTGGGAGTTGAACGAATTGGGACAAGTTCGACTAAAACAATTATTAAAGAATTTAAGGAAAATGATGAGTAATCTAGGTCACTAGATTACTTTTTTTGCATATAATAACCTAGGTGATAATATGGAAGAGTATCAAAAAACGGTAATGCGTGTTTCAACAGTTACATTATTAGGAAATTTAATTTTAGCATTTTTTAAAATCTTAATTGGGTTTATATCTTTTTCTAATGCAATTATTTCCGATGGTATCCATACTGCGTCAGATGTTTTAAGTACAGTTGTAGTTATGGTTGGCGTAAAATTATCCAGTAAAGAAAGTGATTTAGAACATCCATATGGTCATGAACGGTTTGAATGTGTGGCAGCAATTATTCTTGCAGTTATGTTGTTTTTAACGGCGTTGTTGATAGGATATAGCGGTATTATAGAAATTATTAACCCAAGTAATGTTAAATTAAAATATGGATCGTTAGCTATTGTTATAGCTGTAATATCGATTGTGGCTAAGGAAGCGATGTATTGGTATACGATTATTGAAGCAAAACGTATCAATTCAAATGCAATGAAAGCAGATGCCTGGCATCATCGAAGTGATGCTTTTTCTTCAATTGGCAGTTTAGTCGGCGTTATTGGTTTTTATTTAGGATATTATATTTTAGATGCAATTGCTAGTATTCTCATTTGTGGTTTTATTCTAAAGGTAGCAATCGAGATTTTTAATGATGCGATTGATCAAATGATTGATCATGCCTGTAGTAGAGAATTTCAAGAGGATTTGATTTCTTTAATTACGGAGCAAAGTGAAATAATTAATATTGATGATTTGAAAACAAGATTATTTGGTAATAAAGTATATGTAGATTTAGAAGTACAGGTTGATGGAAATGATAATTTACGTCATGCTCATGCTATTGCTCATCAAGTGCATGATTTGATTGAAAATAATTTTCCAACAGTCAAACATTGTAATGTTCATGTTAATCCTAGTGACAGTTGACAAAGAGTTTACATCTTCTAAGGCAAGTGCTAAACTATAGTAGTTGTAAATAATAGGGGGTAAAACATGAAAATTGCAGTATATAATTATCGAGAATTTGATGAGGGACAATATTTTGAAAAGTTTTCACAACATTATTGTGTTGAAATAATTAAAATATATGATTCACCAAATAAAGAAAATGCAGTTTTAGCAAAAGGTTGTAACGGGGTAAGTGTTATTACTACAGCAATCACTAAGGAAATTATTGAGATTTGGCATGAACAAGGTGTAAAACATATTTCAACAAGAACTATTGGTTATGATCATATTGACTTGAAAGCAGCTAAGGCGAATAAGATGATCGTAAGTAATGTAACCTATTCGACTGCCAGCGTTGCAAATTATACAGTAATGATAATGTTAATGGCTTTAAGAAAAATGAAGATGATCATGCGTCGAGCAATTGGATTTGATTATTCATTAAACGGGAGTATTGGATTAGAACTTGAAAATATGGTTGTTGGGGTGATAGGAACAGGTGCTATAGGTCAAAAAGTGATTAAAAATCTAAGTGGTTTTGGCTGTCAGATACTTGCTTATGACCCATTTGAAAAAGAAGAAGTAAGAAAATATGCAGATTATGTGGCAATGGAAGAAATTATTACTAAGAGCGATATCATAACATTTCATGTTCCGGCTTTAGAAGATACGTATCATCTTGTTTGTCAAGAAACTATTGAAAAAATGAAGGATGGTGTCATTATAATTAATACCGCTCGTGGAAGTATTATCGATACCAGTGATTTGATTAGTGCGTTAGAGAGCGGTAAAATCGCTGCCTGTGCTTTAGATGTAATCGAAAATGAATTAGGATTATATTATAATGATTATAAATACAAAGTGATTGGAAACCATGAATTATCTATATTACGAGATATGCCCAATGTTTTATTAACTCCACATATGGCCTTTTATACAGAACAAGCAGTCAGTGATATGGTTGAACATTCGATTGAAAGTATTGTAGCTGATCGTGATGGTAAAGAAAATAAATTTAGAGTATGTTAAGATAGTTTTATAGTTATAAATTTTAGATAAATATTATTTTCAATAATGTTATAAGCTTAAAAATATTTAGCTACATACTTTTTAACAATAAGTAGTTAGAAAGTTATGAATAAGTTAGAAATGTAGTATTAATTTATTTATTGGAGACAAACTATTATGGGGTGATAATAGTGAAGAATAAGAAAAAACAAAATAAGTCAAATGAAGCAGTAAAAACAGCTGGTAATAATCAATGGACAAATAATAATACCAAATATTATCCTGATGAACGCGAGCGTCAAGATGGTCCCGGAGGCAATTAATAAAAACAAGTTGGTTAACATATGTTAATTCAACTTGTTTTTTATAGATTTACTTATAAGAAAGGAATATAATAAAAAAAGTAGAAAGCTCTACTTTTAAATGCATGGCTAGGGTACTTGGATTCGAACCAAGGAAATGTCAGATTCAGAGTCTGATGCCTTACCGCTTGGCTATACCCTAATTAGTGGACATTTATAATTTTAAAACTTTATTGGAAAAAATACAAGGGGATGGAATGAAATTTATGAAAATTAGAACAAGATTTGCACCTAGTCCAACTGGTTATATGCACATAGGTAACTTACGAACAGCTTTGTATGGTTATTTGATTGCTAAAAAAGACGATGGTGATTTTATTTTGAGGATTGAAGATACAGATCAAGCCCGGGAAGTAGCTGGGGCAATAGATGTAATTTATCAAACATTATCAGATACTGGACTTGAATATGATGAAGGACCTGATAAAGATGGCGGATATGGACCATATATTCAATCACAAAGATTAGAAATTTACCAAAAGTACGCTCATGAGCTTGTTAAGCTGAATGGAGCTCACTACTGTTTTTGTAATCAAGAAAATGTTAAGGGTAATAAAGAGGATCAAATATTTAAAGATCCATGTCATCAATTATCTGATGAAGAAATAGAGAAACTATTGTCAGAAAATAAACCGTATGTTATCAGACAAACAATTAAGCAGGGGCAAACAACTTTTAATGATGAAGTATACGGAGAAATAACTGTCGATAATGATACTTTAGATGAGGGGGTGTTACTAAAGAGTGATGGTTATCCAACATACAATTTTGCTAATATCATCGATGATCATTTGATGAGTATAACCCATGTAGTACGAGGAAATGAATATTTAGCTAGTACGCCGAAATATAATATAATTTATCAAACTTTTAATTGGGAAATTCCAACGTACATTCATGTTCCGCCAGTGATGAAAGATGAACAGCATAAGCTATCAAAGCGCAATGGAGATGCTTCATATCAAGATTTAATTAAGCAAGGATACCTAAATGAAGCAGTCATTAATTATATTGCTTTATTAGGGTGGGCTCCAGAAGGTGAGGAAGAGATTTTTTCTTTATCCGAACTGATTAAAAATTTTGATATTAAAAGAATATCAAAGGCACCAGCAATTTTTGATCTCGATAAATTAAAGTGGATGAATGGACTTTATTTACGAAATTTAACGTTAGAAAATTTTCATCAACTAGCAATGCCGTATTATCAAAAAATAATTACACGCGATGTTGATTTATTAGAACTGAGCCAAGTACTACAATTGAGGATTTCCTATTTAAATGAAATACCGGAGATGATTGATTTTATTAATGAACCATGTAATGCTGATGAAACATTATTTAAAAATAAAAAGATGAAAACAAATCCTGAAAACTCATTAGAAGCTCTTATTTGGGTTAGAGATGCTTTAAGTACTTTTGATAATTTTAATGATGATCTAGCGTTACATGATTTATTTATTAATTTAGCTCAAGAAAAAGAAGTGAAGAATGGACGGATTATGTATCCTGTCAGAGTTGCTTTGACTTTTAAGTCATTTACTCCGGGCGGAGCTGTTGAAATTGCACATATTTTAGGGAAAAATGAATCACTTAAAAGAATCGATCTGGCCATTAAGTTATTAAGTATGAAATAATTTGATACTTAAATTGAAATAGTATTTTGAATATACATAAAAGCCTTTTTTACAGGAATTTTGTTTCTATTAAAAAGGCTTTTAAAAGTGGCATATATTACTGTTTTATTAGCTCTGATTGCTTTAAAGTTGGTACTTATTATTATAATGAATATAAGTTTTATAATTATTGATGTTGATATTTCTGGGTCCATGTCTAAAATATACTCAACTGTATAGATAATTTTGCCATAGATTCACTACACTATCTAAAACATCTAATAATTATATTGATAAAAATTGTTTTGAATAATGATTGTCTTTTTTTTATAAATAGTGCTATAATATTTACATGGTCTGTTGGTGAAGCGGTCAACACACTAGGTTCTCATCCTAGCATTCACGGGTTCGAACCCCGTACAGGCTACCAAATAAAAATAACACCCACGTAAGGGGTGTTTTTTTGTTTGGTTTTGAATTGACGAGTTTATTGAGGAAATTCATCTTCATCAATAAACTCATAACCCGAGTGACGGTCATCAACAGCTTTAGCAATTTGAATTTTATAATCAAGATTTTTTTGATAATCAAATGAAAAAATTCCTGCATAAAGAGTATCCAGTAAGTATTTAATCGATGTTGTTGTTGCAAAATCTCCAATCTTTGTATGTAACATTTCACGTGATGAAATTCGTAATGTTACATCAGCAATTTTAGAAAGGCGATTATTTGCAATACAGGTAATCGCGATGATTGGAGTTTCTTTCTTTTTCAATACCTTAGCAACCTCAATAATAAATTCTGTTTCTCCAGAATATGAAATTAAAATAGCACAATGGGTTTCATCACTCATTGCCGCTTGAACCTTGGGATTGCCAGGCAGACGACAGATATTTACATTACGATGAATATAAAATAATTTACTTCTAAATCCTTCTGCTAATAAAAGGTTATTAGAAACTCCATAGAGATCTAATTCTTTAGCATTTCGAAGATAACGTAAGGCCGTTTGTAAGTCATCATGATTCAGCATGGACATCGTGTCTTGAATCGCATCAATTTGAAGTTGACCGATATTATTAGAAATTGTCATAATATCATCACTAACAACAAAAGGAATACTAGCATCGACCTTTTGTTCTTTAAATAAATATTCGAGTTCTGCAATAAAATCTTCTTTAAAGGCGTTCCAGCCGGAATAACCTAATTTTTTGGCAATACGTACTAAAAGTGGGGCAGAAGTGAATGTTGCTTTAGCAATACTGTTGGCTGACATATTCTTTATTTTTAAACCTTGTTCAAGAATGTAGTCAATAATAATAGCTTCACTTGATGAAAAGTGAGTATGTTCAAGTTTGTGAATTATTAACATATTTTTTACCTCGCTTTATTTCATTATACGTGTCGAAGACAAAAGAGTAAACCAAAAAGAATTAAAATGATAACGTTTTCATTTCAAATGTGGTAGAATATAAGTATGCAGCTAATGATGAGGAAATTTCTGAGTCAAAGGGTGAACAATTATTTTTGTTTTGTTCAACCATTAGTACGCCCTAATGGTTTTTAGTTTAAGGAGGTAAAATGGAAAGTAGAATTGCAATTTTAGGAATTTTTGTTTATGAATTAGACAGTGCTAATAAGATTAATGACTTGTTGCATAAATATAGTCGCTATATTATTGGGCGAATGGGAATTCCCTATAAAGATAAGCAAGTATCAGTTATGTCTGTTATCGTTGATGGACCAAATGATGTAATAGGGGCTTTATCGGGAAAAATCGGAATGCTCAAAGGTGTCAGTGTAAAGGCACTATATTCAAAAGGATAGAATGAGTAATATTGATTTAATTAACAAGCTTCATCAAGAAGGCGCATTGGATTTTGATGAGTTTAAAAGATTATTAAAAACATTTGATCAAAACGATTTTGATTACGCTAAGAAGATTGCTGCGAAAATCACTGAACAAATATTTAAAAATAAGATCTATATTCGGGGATTAATTGAAATCAGCAGTTATTGTAAAAATGATTGTTATTATTGTGGATTACGTCGCAGTAATAAATTAGCATTACGCTATCGGCTAAATTTAGAAGAAATATTATTATGCTGCAAAGAAGGTTATCGCTTAGGCTTTCGAACATTTGTTTTACAAGGTGGAGAAGACGAATATTACCAAGATGAACGAATGGTAGAAATTATTGAGAAAATAAAAGAATTATATCCTGATTGTGCAATTACGCTATCGTTAGGAGAAAAAAGTAAAGAAACTTATCAAAAGTATTTTAATGCAGGTGCTGATCGTTATTTGCTTCGTCATGAAACTTATAATAGAGAGCATTACTATCAGCTTCATCCTCATGAGATGTCATTTGATAATCGAATTGACTGTCTTTTGAATTTAAAAGCAATTGGGTTTCAAACAGGATGTGGATTTATGGTAGGAAGTTATCATCAGGATATTGATTGTCTGGTTAATGATTTATTGTTTATTAAAGAGCTAAAGCCGGAAATGGTAGGGATTGGACCATATTTAGTGCATCAAAATACGCCTTTTAAAAACCAACCAAATGGTGATTTAAAACTTACTCTTTTTTTATTAAGTTTGATTAGAATTATGACAAAGGATGTTCTATTGCCTGCAACAACTGCTTTAGCAACTTTAGATTCTAATGGGCGCTTAGAGGGAATTAACCATGGTTGTAATGTTGTGATGCCTAATTTATCACCTCAGGAGGTAAGAAAAAAATACTCGTTATATGATGGAAAAGCAGCGAGTGGACAAGAAGCGAGTGAAGGATTAAAAGAATTAATTGATACGCTAAAGACGGCGGGATATGAAGTTGTATATGAGCGTGGAGATTATTGTAAATTTGATTACGAGGGTTAGACCTAAGTAAAAGAAAGTGAGAAAAAGGAAAATGTATAATGTAAAATCTAATAAGGCTGAAGAATTTATTGATGATCAAGAAATACTGGAAACAATTGCATATGCTAAAGAAAATAAAGATAATCGAGAATTAATCTTTTCTTTAATTGAGCGTGCTAAAGACTGTAAAGGATTAACGCACCGTGAAGCAATGCTGTTATTGGAGTGTGAAATTCCTGAAGCAATTGATGAAATGGAAAAAGTTGCTAAAATGATTAAGCAAAAATTATATGGTAATAGAATTGTAATGTTTGCACCTTTATACTTATCAAATTATTGCGTTAATGGTTGTGTCTATTGTCCTTATCATTTAAAAAATAAGCATATTGCAAGAAAAAAATTAACTCAAGAAGAAATAAAAAAAGAAGTCATCGCACTTCAAAATATGGGGCATAAGCGTTTAGCATTAGAAACAGGAGAGGATCCAATCAATAATCCAATTGAATATGTATTGGAAAGCATTAAAACTATATATGGGATCAAACATATAAATGGAGCAATTAGGCGGGTTAATGTTAATATTGCTGCAACAACAGTTGAAAACTATAAAAAGCTAAAAGAGGCTGGGATAGGAACTTATATTCTTTTCCAAGAAACATATAATAAGAAAAATTATGAAGCACTGCATCCAACGGGACCAAAACATGATTATGCTTATCATACTGAAGCAATGGATCGGGCTATGGATGGTGGAATTGATGATGTCGGTATTGGGGTTTTATTTGGGCTAGAAATGTATCGATATGATTTTGTGGGTTTATTGATGCATGCCGAACATTTAGAGGCCGCAAAAGGAGTTGGACCACATACGATTAGTGTTCCGAGAATTTGTCCAGCAGATGATATTGATAAATCAGACTTTAGTAATGCTATCAGCGATAAAATTTTTGAAAAGATTGTAATGATCATCAGAATGGCAGTACCATATACGGGAATGATTATTTCAACACGTGAATCTAAACGGGTTCGAGAAAGAGTGTTAGAGTTAGGTATTTCACAAATTAGTGGTGGCTCTAAGACAAGTGTTGGCGGTTATGATGAACCTGAAACTGAAGAAGATACTACTTCTGCACAATTTGATATTAGTGATAATAGAACTTTAGATGAGGTTGTTAAGTGGTTATGTGAATTAAATTATATTCCAAGTTTTTGTACTGCTTGTTATCGCGAAGGAAGAACGGGAGATCGTTTTATGCAATTATGTAAATCTGGTCAAATCTCGAATTGTTGTCATCCTAATGCTTTGATGACATTAAAGGAATATAGTCAAGATTATGCCGGTGATGATACTAAGTTAAAAGCTGATAATTTAATTATGAAGGAATTAGATAATATCACTAGTGATAAAGTTAGAAAAATTTGTCAAGAACGTCTTACGATGATTGAAGACGGGAAACGTGATTTCAGGTTCTAATAATGGCAGGGTTAAATAAAACACCAGGAGCTAATCGGCTCCATATTGGTTTTTTTGGAAAACGTAATAGTGGCAAATCGGCATTGATCAACGCCTTTGTTAATCAAGAAGTTTCAATTGTCTCAAGTGAACCGGGAACAACTACTGATCCTGTCTATAAGGCGATGGAAATTGATGGTTTGGGACCATGCTTGTTAGTTGATACTGCAGGTTTTGATGATATTGGGACTCTAGGGCAATTGCGAAACGATAAGACAAAAAAAGCTAGTGAAAAGATTGATATTGCAATCATTCTTTTTAATGATAGAAAGATTTGTCAAGAATTAGACTGGTATCATTATTTTAAAGAGAAGCATATTCCTACGATATTAGTAATAAGTAAAGCTGATTTACAAAGGAATGATAATCTTCTAAAGAAAATTACTGAAGCAACTAGTGAAACACCATTACTGATTAGTTCGTTAACGAAGCAAGGAATAAAAGAGTTACAGGAAAAATTGCTTGAAAAGGTACCGGCTGATTTTGAAAAAGAAAGCATTACAGGTGAATTAGCAAAAAAAGGTGATCTTATACTATTAGTAATGCCACAAGATATTCAAGCTCCCAAAGGCAGATTAATTTTACCCCAAGTTCAGGTAATGCGTGAATTGCTTGATAAAGGTTGTCAAATTATGGCTGTAACAACGGAACAACTAAAATCAGCTTTACAAAAATTAAATCAAGCCCCTGATCTTGTTATTACAGATTCACAAGTATTTAAATATGTTTATGAAAATATTTCTTCAGAAAGCAAATTGACATCATTTTCTGTTTTAATGGCAGGTTATAAGGGAGATTTAAATTATTATGCTAAAAGTGTTGAAATCTTAGAACGGCTGAATGGTGATTCGACAGTTTTAATTGCAGAATGTTGTAGTCATGCACCATTAAGTGAAGATATTGGACGGGTTAAAATTCCTCGAATGTTAAAGAAAAAATTTCCTGGAATTGGTGTTGAAATTGTTAGTGGAACAGATTTTCCAGATGATTTAACCAAGTACGATTTAATTATTACTTGTGGTGGCTGTATGTTTAATCGCCGGTATATTATGACAAGAGTTAATCAGGCAAAAGGGCAAATGATTCCGATGACAAATTATGGCATTTTTATTGCATATGTAAATGGGATCTTGGATAAAGTTATATATTAAAAGGACTATTCAAATGATATAGAAGTAAAATAAAGGTAGATATTGGAACTAATATCTACCTTTTCATTACATTTGCATCATGGAGTATCTTTTTAATTACTCAAATGTTTCAGCGACTTCTTTTAAATATTTAATAATTGGCAGATGCTGCGGACAAATATGTTCGCATTGTTGACATCCAATACAAGTAGATGCCTTGCCATTAGTTTTTGTGTGAACTCCATAATAATAATCACTATTCCAGTCATTAAATATTTTTTTATCATTATAACAGCCAAATAAGTCAGGAATTGAAATTTTCATCGGGCAGCCGTCTGTACAATAACGACAAGCGGTACAAGGAATTCCTCCTAAGGAATCTAATATTTTTCGAACTTTTGCTACCGCCTCGTATTCCTCATCGTTAAAAGGAATGAAATTTTTCATAACCTTCAAATTATCTTTCATTTGCTCTAAATTACTAACACCTGATAAAACTTTATATACACCTTCAAAAGACGCTGCAAAGCGTAGAGCATAACTAGCGTTGCTGGCATTTTTATTTAGATCAGTTAAAATTCTATTTGCTGCTTCGGGAAGATTCGCAAGACCACCGCCTTTAATTGGTTCCATTACTAAAATAGGTTTATTAAATTTGCGACATACTTCATAAACCTTCTTACTTTCAACACTAGGATTATTAAAATCAGCATAATTAAATTGAATTTGGACAATTTCTATTTCGGGATGTTCACTTAAGATCATCTCTAAAATATTTGCAGTATCATGAAATGAAATTCCAATGTGTTTGACTTTTCCTGTTGCTTTTAATTCTTGAGCAGCTTGATAAGCTTGACATTTTTGAAAATGCTTATAATTTTCACGGTCTTGTGCATGCATTAAATAATAATCAAAATATGAAACACCTGTTTTTTGTAATTGCTCATTTTTGATTAAACTCGTCATAATCGACTTCATCATTTTTCATTGGTAGTCGCATACAACCAAAACCAAATTTATTTTCCATAATTAACCTTCTTTCTATTATAGTTGTATTAATAAATTTATCATACATCTTAGAGTTAACTAGAAGTCAATATTTGAATAAATAAAAATAGTTTTAACAAAGAATAATTTTTGATTCTATTTAAAATAGCTAATATTTTTAGAATCAAAGCGATCAATCAGTGGCTTTGTTTCATTACTGTAACCAACAGCTACAACACCAACGGGATATTCATTATCAGCTAGATTGTAATAGTTTTTAAAACCTTCAACTCTTTCCGAAACTGGAGCGATTCCACACCAGCAGCAACCAAGCCCTTGATTGACTGCTTCAATTAAAAGGTTTTCAATTGCTGCACTACAATTGATTAGACCATATTCAGGTGAAATAGCTTTATTTAAATCAGCTATTACGAGAATAGCACAAGGAGCTTCTTTCATCATTGTTGTATATGGTGATAATTTCGTCATATCATTTAGTGCTTGAGAATTTGTAATAACTTTAAATTTCCATTCTTGTGTATTACGGGCTGTCGGCGCGTTCATTGCTGCTTTTAAAAGTTCTAAGATTTTTTCAGGTTCAACTGGTTTGTTCAAATACTTTCTAATGCTTTGACGTTGTTCAATTTCTTTTAACATTTTTATTACCTCGTTTCTAGTATGATTATAACGCAGAATTTATAAATACTTAAGATAATATTACTGTAAATTATTTATATATTTATGCTATAGTAGGACTAGAGGTGAAGTGAATGTTGGAGGCACAGCATATAAAAATAAAAGTAGTAGGAGAATATCGCTGTATTGTAATCAGTGATATTCACTCTCACTTAGATCGATTTAAAGCACTGCTAAAAAAGGTTGATTATCGATACGATGATTACTTGATTATTTTAGGTGACTTTATTGAAAAAGGTACGCAAGCTTTAGAAACTGTTAGATTTTTACAAGAACTTCAGGCAAAAAGTGAGCGCGTATATGTGATTCTTGGTAATTGTGAATATGCGTTAGAAGAAATGGTAGATAATCCTAAATATGCTAACCAAATAGTTCACTATTTAAATCGTATTGGTAAAGGCGGAATGATTCGACAAGCTCTAGAAAAATTGAATATAGACATAAAAAAAGAAAATCCTGAAGTAATGCAGGTAAAAATAAAACAGTTTTTGCGGCCATATTTTCAATATTTTAAAACTTTACCAACAATACTAGAATTCAATAATTTTATTTTTGTTCATGCAGGAATTGAAAATCGAAAAGACTGGCAAAATTCATCTACTTCATCGCTTATTGAAATGCGAACGTTTTATCAAACTGGTCACTGTTTAGATAAATATGTTGTGGTTGGACATTTACCGACATCAAATCAATATGCTAATGCAATCAATAATGATATTATCATTGATAAGCAAAAGCGTATTATTAGTATTGATGGGGGAACTGGGGTAAAATCTATTAGTCAATTAAATGCATTGATAATTACTGGTGATGGCGATAGATTTAAGTTATCAAAAGAATATATACAGCCGTTACCGTTATATCAGGCAGTAGTTGATGTTAATGTAGAAAAACAAGTTGTCAATAAAGTGGCATGGCCTAATTTTGAAGTCGAGGTGCTTAAGCAGGGAAAATTATTTTCAACCTGCAAACAAATTAAAACAGGTAAGATTTTTAAGATCAAGAATGAATTTTTGTATTTAAATAATCAAAAATATTATTGTTTGGATGACTATGTTGATTATTTGATTCCTTTGGAAAAAGGTGAGGTAATTAAATTAGTGGGAATATACGGTCCTTATGCTTATGTGATCAAAGATAACGAAATAGGATGGGTTAAATATCGTTATTTAAAAAAAGTAAATTAGATATCTGAGGATAATTGGGTATCTTTTTTTATACAGCGGGAATAATTTTCATTATTATAATAAAAAAATGTAAATGTGTAGGCTAAATATAAGATTTTTGTTATAATAGAAACGTTGCGAAGCAAATGAACTGTTTTTATTTATAAACAATTAGTTTTGCAACCCGACGGGACTAAAACGAACACGGTGTTGTTCAAGATTAGGAGGGTTTTATGTCAAATTCGAAGAAAATCGTTTGGTATAACTTAGCCTTTATGGCCTTTTCGACTGTTTGGGGATTCGGAAATGTGGTTAATGGTTTTGTATACTTTAACGGAGTCCAAGTAATTTTTAGTTGGATCATGATGTTTGCACTATACTTCGTACCATATGCATTAATGGTAGGAGAGTTAGGCTCAGCATTTAAAAATGCTGGTGGTGGTGTGAGTTCATGGATTCAAGAAACTTTAGGACCAAAATTAGCTTACTATGCTGGATGGACTTATTGGGTTGTTCATATGCCTTATATTGCTTCTAAAGCATCAGGTGGGCTAAAAGCTTTAAGTTGGGTATTGTTCCAAAATTCATCTTTTTATGATTCTTTGGATATTCGCCTAGTCCAAATTATTACCCTGGTAGTATTTTTAGTATTTGCCTGGGTAGCATCACGGGGGTTAAATCCATTAAAATCATTGGCGACTATTGCTGGATCGTCGATGTTTGTAATGTCAATTTTATTTATTATCTTAATGATGGCAGCACCGGCTTTAAATCCTAATGGAGGATATCAAACTATTGATTGGAGTTTTAAAAATTTAATTCCATCGTTTAGGTTAGAATATTTTACTTCATTATCGATATTAGTATTTGCCGTAGGTGGATGTGAAAAAATTTCACCATATGTAAATAAAGTAGAAAATCCTTCAAAAGGATTTCCTAAGGGGATGATTGCATTGGCAATCATGGTAATTATTTGTGCCATTTTGGGTACAATTTCAATGGGAATGATGTTTAATGTTGCTGAAATTAATGCTAATTTTGATTCATATGTAGCTAATGGAGCATATTGGTCATTCCAAAAATTAGGAGAGTATTATGGTATTGGTAATACCTTCTTAATTGTTTATGCAGTATGTAATATGGTCGGGCAATTATCAACTTTGGTAATTTCTATCGATGCGCCACTTAGAATGTTATTAGACAATGAAAATGCGCGTCAATTTATTCCTGCAAAATTATTAAAGAAAAATGACAAAGGCGCATATACCAATGGAATTTTGTTGGTAGTAGCAATTGTTACACCATTAATTTTAATTCCGGCGTTAGGAATAGGAAGTGTTACGGCATTTTTAAAATTCTTGACCCAACTAAATTCAGTTTGTATGCCACTGCGTTATTTATGGGTGTTTATTGCATATATTGCATTGCGTAAAGCAATTGATAAATTTCCAGCAGAATATCGCTTTACTAAAAGTCAATTTTTTGCGAAATTTTTTGGATGGTGGTGTTTTATTGTCACTGCAGCTTGTTGTGCTTTAGGAATGTTTAAAGGAAGTGCATTTGAAATCGCAATGAATATTATTACCCCAATTATTTTAGTTGGATTAGGAGCAATTATGCCTGCTCTAGCTAAACGTGGTAAGACAAGTCAATAGTATCTTAGACATATCCTTTAACACATGTTAAAGGATATGTTACAATAAAGCCGTAATTATGGAGGTCATGAAAATGGATAAACAAATATCACAGGAATTAGTAACTTTTATTAAGCAAAGCCCAACTGCTTTTCATGCTGTAGCTAATATGCAGAACATTTTAATTGAACATGGGTATGAAGAATTATTAGAAGGACAAACGTGGCAAATTAAGAAGGGTGGTCATTACTTTGTCACTAGAAATAATTCCAGCATTATTGCTTTTAATCTTGGTGAGAATTTAGATAATTATAGTTTTAATGTTGCTGCATCACATAGTGATTCACCAACTTTTAAAGTCAAAGAGAATGCTGAAATTGAAATAAAAGGTAAGTATACGCAATTAAATACAGAGGGTTATGGTGGGATGTTATGTGCTACCTGGTTTGATCGCCCATTATCTATTGCAGGTAGGGTTTTAGTTCAAGAAGGTGATAACTATGTTACCAAACTAGTAAATATTGATCGAGATCTAGTAATGATTCCGAATGTTGCAATTCACATGAATCGTACTGTCAATGATGGTTATGCTTATAATAAACAAGTTGATATGTTACCGTTATTTGGTGGATCTGAAACTAAACCAGGAGATTTAAAGAAACTGATTGCTGATGAATTAGGTGTTGATGTTGAAACTATTTATGGAACAGATCTATATTTATATAATCGCATGGAACCATCAATTTGGGGAGCTAATGAAGAATTTATTTCATGTCCACAACTAGATGATTTACAATGTGCATATACTTCATTACAAGGTTTTCTCAAGGGAGCAAATAAGCAATCAATCAATGTATTTGCCTGCTTTGATAACGAAGAAGTAGGTTCAGGTACTAAACAGGGTGCAGGATCAACATTTTTATATGATGCTATGCGTAGAATCAACAATGCTTTAGGAAAAGGTGAAGAAGAATATTATCGGGCATTGGCTTCAAGCTTTATGTTAAGTGCTGATAATGCTCATGCTGTACACCCAAATCATCCTGCGAAAACAGATGTTAATAATTGTGTTTATATGAATGAGGGTATTGTTGTAAAATCTCATGCTGGTCAAAAATATACTAGTGATGCAGTTAGTATAGCTGTTTTTAAGGGATTATGTAAAAAGGCTGGAGTTCCAGTACAATTTTTCTCTAATCGCAGTGATACTGCTGGTGGTAGCACGTTAGGTAATATTGCAATGGCACAAGTTTCAATGAACAGTGTTGATATAGGATTACCTCAATTAGCAATGCATTCATCTTATGAAACAGCTGGTGTCAAAGATACTGCTTATATGATTAAAGTGATGGAAGAATTCTTTAATAGTCATATTGAAGAAATGAGTGGACATATTTTAAAGGTTACTAAATAATGAAAAAAGAAAAAACTAGTAAAAAGCGATTAAAAGAGATAAAAAAAGAAGTACTTGAAAAGTATATTATTGCTGGTTTATGGCAAACGATGTGTGGCTATATTGTTTTACTTTTTATCAAAGAATTATTAACTGATAATTATTTAGTCAGTTTTTCTGTTGATGTTTTGATTGCGATTATTGCTTTCTATGTTACATTACATAATCTAGTTAATCAATACAAACTAATTAAGGAAAATCGGTTGTCATTAAAGCCTTTCTCTTTTCAAATTTTTGGAATTATTGTTGGTTTGTTCATTGTAATACTTACTTTAAAGAGTCCTTTTGATATTTCTTTTGCGATTCTTGTAATTGCTTTTTTAACAAGTAAAAAAATGTTTGAAAAAGAACTAATGAAATAACTGTACGTTTGTATGGCTATTTTGATAACTACTTTTTATAATGTTATCAGATTAATAAAAAAGTCACGATATTGATTTGTCGTGACTTTTTTTAGAATAATTAATTTAATGAGATAATTTTTCTTCTTTTAATTTATTAGCAACATCCATTTGATGTTCTTTTTCTTCTTGAAGTTTGACTGCCATTTCATCAGTAGTTAGTTTATGTGTTTTTGGTTCTTCTTTAGCTTTACCAAAAACTTTTTCAAAAGCTTCTTCTGCTTCTAAATCAATTTTTTGTTTTAAATCATTTAATTCATGTAATTTAGCTTCATGATGAGCAATTTCTTCATTAACGATAGCTTTAATTTGATCTTTAGTAAGTGGTGTAACATTTTCTTTAATAAGATCTTTACCTTCGTTAAAATAAGTTTTTAAAGATTCAATAGCTTGTTCATTGATTTTTTTAGTATTCATAATAATTTCCCTCTTTCTTTTGTTTTCATTTGTAATATATGCTTCTGTGCAAAATAATTCTATATATAATAATCATTTATAAATGCTGTTAACAAAATTTCTACTTTCAATTTAGATTATTTGTTAATGGCATTAACAAATGTTATTTCCTTAATTTAGCTGTTTTTAATTTATTTGCAGTTTCAATTTGATGAGTTTTTTCTTCTTGTAGTTTAACTGCCATCTCATCAACAGTTAATTTATTTGGAGATTTTTTGCTGGTAATCCTTTTACCTAAAACCTTTTCTAACGATTCTTCTGCCTCAATAGCAATATTTTTTCTCAGCACTTCAAGTGATTCAACTTTTTTTTCTTGAGCTTGGATTTCTTCGTTGACAATTTTAGTTATATCTTCTTTATCCAAAGGCTTTCGCTCAAAATCATTCAATACTTTATCGGGATTATCTTTAAAGTAAGTGTTTAATGAATTGAGTGCTTGTTTTTCAATTTCTCTCTTATTCATTTTAATTACCTTCTTTCCTTAACTACACTCGTATCATAATCGTTACTGATAATTTTGGAAAGTAAAAAATAGTTGATTTAAATACTATTAACAAAATTAGAAGTTTTTTTATCATAGTTCTGTTAATGTTGTTAACAAAATATCGGGAATAAAGTTATTATTCGAAAGATTAATTTTATATCTAATAATATTTTTTGAATAAGTCGAAAAAAGCTTAAATTACTGTATAAATTAGTTATATTGTTGCTTTATCGGCATATAGTCTTAAAGAGGTGATATCAGAAGATGAGCTCAAGGATTGCTTACAACAGTAAGGAAGTAGAATTACTAGCACGGTTGATCAAGGCTGAAGCATTAGGCGAAGGTCAAGAAGGAATGCTGTTAGTTGGGAATGTTGTCGTTAATAGAGTTGCTGCAGTTTGTGATGTATTTAAAAATGTTGTTACTATTACGGAAGCAATTTATCAGAAAAATGCTTTTGCTGGAGTTGGAACAGATTTATTTAATGGACCTGTTAATACCAAAGAAAAAGAACTAGCGCTTAAAACAATTAAAGGTTATCGGAATGCTCCAGCAACATATGCGTTATGGTTCAAAAACCCTGGGGATAATGTTACTTGCCCAAAAACATTTTATGGAGAATTTTCGGGTCGATTTAAGAATCATTGTTTTTATAATCCCGGACCAAATTTAGTATGTGAAATCTAAAGGAGATGCATTTATGAATTATTTTGAAGATTTAAATCCTTATTTTGTTAGACAGGATCCAGATGCTGAAGTGAATCCTGACGGTACACTGATACCGCCTAAAAACCCTAATCCGGCAGCTGTACCACAAATATATATGGGAAATATCATTCGTTTGAATATCGGTAAGCTTGGGACTTTTTATTTCACTTATAGTGATAGTGAGAAATGGCGAGATGAAGTTTTTGTTGGTATAGTTGAGGATGCAGGTCGAGACTATTTTATTATTAAAGATGTAAATAGTGAAGATCGGTTTTTATTACCGTTAGTATATTTTTTATGGGCTCGATTTAAGGGCGCAATCTCGTTTACGGTACCGCCACAATAACTAATAATAAAGGATAGCCACTTTAATGATAAATTTTTGAGGTTATCCTTTGTTGTTATAATAAAGCTTCTAAAAAAATGTACAAGTAGATATACAATCCTTATTCTTAATACTATAATAAGGTTGGAGGGATAATTATATGGCAACCGGAGACGTAATCGATTTTTTGGAAAGGGAAGGATATGACTTAGATTTTATTAAGACAGCAAATCGTTATCTTTCTTATGATTCTGAACATCTTATTTTGCAATGTAAAAATGATATATTAGAATTTGGTGAAAAAGAACTTGTAAAAATGTATTTAGATAATGACATTTTTTATAGTTATACTTTGAGTAGGTTCAATTCAAAGGTTGGGTTAGCCTATTTTGAATGTACCCTGAAAGATGCTTTTTCAATTTTTACGTTGCAAAATATTTAAAATTATGTGTTAAAGCTCTACTAAGATAGAGTTTTTTTGTATATAGAATATTTTTCAGTTACTTACCCTCTTGACATTAAAGTTAACTTTAGGTTTATACTAGGCAATGTAAGGGGGAAAATTAATATGGATGAATTTTATCAAGATTTATTAGAACCGGTTGTTTATCGCTGGGTTAAGACGCATGAACATATCAAAGTCTGTGAAAATCAATGCACTCTATGTATTGATGGAAGTAACAGTACCGGAATAATCAGTTTTCATAATGAGGGAATCGTTGAATTGAGTGTAAAGAATAAAGATAGTGATGAAATATTGTTTTATTTACATTTTCAAATGCATGATTTTAAATCTACAATGGATCAATTTAATACATTTTTTAATTATCTTTGTTTACCCACAATTAAGCTTGGTGAGAGCATTTTCAATAATGTAAATACTAATAAAATTTTACTTAGTTGTAGTGGCGGTCTGACAACTTCATATTTTGCTTATTCAATGCAGGAAATTTTTAAACGTCAAGGCTTGGATATAGTTGTTGATGCGGTAGGATATATGGAAATTGATAAAGTTATTGATGATTATGATATGGTTTTATTAGCACCACAAGTTGCTTATTTACTGCCACAGTTGAAAAATAAATATGGAAATAAGATTTTTATTATTGATTCGCTAGATTTTGCAACGAATGATTTTAATGCCATTATAAAAAAAGCAGTTAATTAATGAAGCATTAGATAAGTTCAATTACTTTTTTTAAAAAGAAATCTGCAGCTTTGGAAAAAATTTGATATTTTTTCCAAACAAGATCTAGTCCAACTTCAAGCTTTGGCTCTAATGGTTTAAAACATAATGTACTATTGTATGTATTAATTAATTTATCAAGTGTTAAGGCATATCCAGAACCTTCATCAACTAATAATGAAGCATTGTAGATTAGATTATAAGTAGCGACAATATTTAATTTGTCAAAATCATCTTTTAGCCACCCTGAAAGTTCATTTCGAACAAGGTCTTGGTTAGAACAAATCAGTGGCAGGTCTTTTAAATCCTGGGGGTTGATATATTCTTTGGATGCTAGAAAAGCGTCTTTTTTCATCAATACACCCCAGCAATCGGTATAAGGGAGCTTAATAAAATCATATTTTGAAAAATTAGTCGG
This sequence comes from Erysipelatoclostridium sp. MSK.7.34, assembly GCF_019041935.1. Taxonomy (NCBI): domain Bacteria; kingdom Bacillati; phylum Bacillota; class Erysipelotrichia; order Erysipelotrichales; family Coprobacillaceae; genus Thomasclavelia; species Erysipelatoclostridium sp. MSK.7.34. Next base: position 65,757 of record NZ_JAHPYJ010000009.1, on the reverse strand, counting down.
CTCAATTAAAATTCCAAAATCTAATAGACCTTTATCAAGTTTTTCAGTCACATCTTGGGCATTTCCACTATAGAGATGAAATTTGATTTCTGGATGAATTTTTTGCGTTTCTTTAATCGCTTTCGTTATTAATCGCATTCCTTCTGTTTCACCACCACCAATATAAATATCACCACTAATAGTTTCATTATCAGAAGTCATTTCTGCTTCAGTTTTATTAACTAAGTCAATAATTTCTTCGGCTCTTTTTCTAAAGAGAATTCCATCATCTGTCAAGGTAATCCGACGATTACCTCTAATTAGTAACTGCTTACCAAGTTCATTTTCAAGATCTTTTAATTGTCTTGACAGGGTTGGTTGGGTCATATGTAAATAATCAGCTGCAGCAGAAATACTTTCTTCACGAGCTACAGTAATAAAATATTTTAGAACTCTAAGTTCCATACAAATCAACTCCTTTAAAATATTTTAACATGCATCAATATGCCTTTCAAGCATAGGAAACTATTTAATATAAGTATTTGCTATCCGAAAAGCTATATTTTAGAATATAGCTGAAGGAGATGATAAAGTGATGTGTTCAAATGATACACCTGAAGCGGTATATCAAAACTTATTAGATGCAGGTTGTGATAGTAAATTAGTAGATAGATTTATGCTATTATTTGCACATAAAAACTATCAAGGACAATTACAAATTTTGTCAGAACAAAGAAAGGAATTATTAGATGAACTTCATCTAGTTCAAAAAGAATTAGACTGTTTGGATTATTTAATTTATAAAATAAAAAAGCTTTATTTAAATGACTAATTGATTATTTATATGACAAAGGGGAGATTTTGATGGGTTACACTATTCGAGAAGTATCTGAAATTTTAAAAATACCAGTTTCGACGATTCGCTATTATGAAAATTTGGGGTTATTACCAGTAATTCAAAGAATTGAAGGAAAACGTGTGTTTACAAATGAAAATATTACTGATTTAAAGCGAATAAAAAAACTAAAAGATATGGGGATGACATTAAAAGATATTAAGAATTTCAATCAATTATATTCAAAGGGAAAACTGTCATTTGAACAAAAAATTATGATACTTGATCAACAACATACTGTAATTATTGAACAAATTGAAGAACTTCAGCATACGCTAGAGATCATTGAAACGGAACGTTTAAAATATAGCAATATTATCAATAAAAATCATACTGCAATTATTTGCAGTTAATAAATAAGATGAAAAAGAAATATATTTTTTACTTCTAGTATTAATATTGATAGGCTATCTGGTTAAACAAAATATAGATAAACAAGGAAAAGAAGAATCAAAAGAAATGATAAAAATAAAGATTGAGATTAATGGACAAATGTTTTTAGCTACATTAGATGATACTCCAACATCCCAGGCTTTATTGGAAAAATTGCCGATGGTACTTACAATGAAAGAGTTAAATGGTAATGAAAAATTCTATAATTTAGAATACTCTTTGCCAGTAACTAGTCAATCAGTTAATCAAATTAATAAAGGAGACTTGATGCTATTTCATGACAATTGCTTAGTATTATTCTATCAAGACTTCTTATCTAAGTATCAGTATACGCGAATTGGTCAAATAGATGATGCAGGTAATATAAATCAAATTGTGGGTGCAGGAGATCTGGTAGTTAGCTTTATGAAATATAGAAATGGAGAAGAAAATGGAAATAATTAAACAAAAATATTTAAGCGGTGAAAGAGCACTTTTTAAAAGTAATAATCTAAAAATTGAAGATTCTATTTTTGCTGATGGTGAATCACCGTTAAAGGAAAGTAAGAATATAGAAATCAATGAGACTATTTTTAAATGGAAATATCCATTATGGTATTGTAATGATGTTAAAGTCACTAATTCAACATTGTTGGAAACGGCACGCTCAGGAATTTGGTACACTAAAAATATTAATATTATAGATAGTATTATTGAGGCACCAAAAACATTTCGTCGAGCACAAAATATTTATTTAGAAAATGTAGATTTGCCAATAGCGCAAGAAACGCTTTGGAATTGCACGGATATTGTTTTAAAGGCAGCGAGGGTACATGGTGACTATTTTGGGTTTAATAGTATAAATATTAAGATTGATGATTTGAATTTAACAGGAAATTATAGTTTTGATGGTGGAAGAAATATTGAAGTGCATAATTCAAAGCTGATTTCAAAAGATGCCTTTTGGAATTGTGAAAATGTTACAGTTTATGATTCAACGATCATTGGTGAATATTTAGGATGGAATTCTAAAAATATAACGTTTATAAATTGTACGATTGAGAGTTTACAAGGACTTTGTTATATTGAAAATTTAAAACTGATTAACTGCAAACTTATTAATACAACACTTGCATTTGAATATTCTACAGTTGAAGTTGAGGTAAATTCGCATATTGATAGTGTTGTGAATCCAATCTCAGGTGTAATTAAAGCACATAGTATCGGTGAATTAATTCTAGACAAGACCAAAATAAATCCTAGTGAAACAAAAATTGTGATAACAAATCCTCCAATAAAAAGCCAAACAAATATCGAATGTATATGTTGTTAGAGGAGGAGAAAATGAAAAATCAATTTTCAAAACTGACGAACCGCTGGAATAGTGGTTCTTTGAAGTGGGAAATTAAAGAGAATGAACTTCCTATGTGGGTAGCGGATATGGATTTTGAAACTGCGCCAGAAATAATCGAGGCTCTAAAACAAAGAGTTGAGCATGGTATTTTTGGATATAACATCGTTCCTGATGAATTCTTTGAAAGTATTCAGACCTGGTGGCTAAAAAGGCATAATTATTATCTAGAAAAAGAGTGGATGTTATTTTGTACAGGGGTAGTCCCAGCAATTTCTTCACTCGTTAGAAAGATGACAAGTGTAGGAGAAAATATTTTAATTCAAGCACCAGTATATAATATTTTTTATAATTCTATTTTAAATAATGGACGGCATATTATTTCGAGTGATTTAATTTTTGATGGAAAAGAATATTATATTGATTTTGTAGATTTAGAAATGAAGCTGGCAGATCCTCAAACAACTATGATGATTCTTTGTAATCCACATAATCCAATTGGAAAAATATGGGACATTGAATCATTAGAGCGGATCGGTGAAATGTGCGCTAAATATAATGTTTTAGTAATTAGTGACGAGATTCATTGTGATCTTACTGCACCTAATAAGAATTATATTCCGTTTGCTAGTGTTTCAAAAGTTAATCAGATGAATAGTATTACTTGTATTGCTCCAACTAAAGCTTTTAATTTAGCTGGACTACAAACTGCTTGTATTGTTGTCGCTAATCCACAATTACGACATAAGGTAAATCGGGGCATTAATACTGATGAAGTGGCAGAACCTAATAGTTTTGCTATTACGGCAACAGTTGCTGCGTTTACTAAAGGGGCAGTGTGGCTTGATGAATTGAGGGAATATATTGAAGAAAATAAAAATATAGTATCTAAATTTATTCGATGCTATTTACCAGAAATTTATTTAATTCCTAGTGAGGCTACTTATTTATTGTGGCTTGATTGTTCACGAATAACAACTGACAGTACAATGTTAACACAATTTATTCGCGATAAGACGGGTTTGTATTTGACTAGCGGAATTGAGTATGGTGAAAATGGTAATGGATTTATTCGAATGAATATAGCTTGTCCACAATCACGATTATTCGACGGTTTAGAGAGATTTAAAGAGGGTATAAGAGCCTATCAGCAAGGAGAAATAAAAATGGAAGAGATTGACATAGAAAAAATGCATCAATTTGAAGATGTTATTAATATGGAAATATTTTATAATAAAACTACTCAAGAAATTATGGAACAATACTATTTGCAAAGAGAAAATGCAGATTCTCTAGCAATGCAAGATTTTACGTTGACTGACGAAGAATTAAGGGTGTTGGATCAATTAATAAAAATTTAATTAAAAAATTATATTAAATTGCTCTTTTCTAGGAAAATAAGTGAAATAAAAACTTGTACTTAGAAGGGAGCATATTTTTTATTGGAATGTTATATTAATTAGAAAAGAAAATTACAAGCCATTATATAATTAACTGATTATTATTTTTTTATATGGTAAAATATTCTTGAAATTTGATAACAAAGGGGAAAGTTTATGGAAAATAATCAGAAAAAAGAAGTTAATGAAGCACTTCATGCAATTGAAGAAACTTTAGGTCATTTATCAAGGGCTCAGGATTATTTAAGTAGTGCAGGAAACTGGGGACTTTTTGATATGATTGGTGGTGGTTTTATTACAACGATGATCAAACATGGTAAAATGAATGAAGCTGAAAGAGCAATGGCAGCAGCACGTAATTCGATACGAAATCTAAAAAAAGAATTAAGTGATGTAGATCAGCTGGTTGATGTTGATTTAAATATTAGTGATTTTTTAAGTTTTGCAGATTATTTCTTTGATGGAATCATTGCTGATTGGATGGTTCAATCAAAGATCAAAGATGCTCGATTTCAAGTTGATAAAGCTATTCGAGAATTAAATCGTATTAAAAATACGTTACTGACCCTTGCAGTCTAGAAATATTGTAAAATGAAGGTATGATTTGATATTATGGATAACATAATCAATCAAATGATTGAAGTAACTACTTAGTTTGAAGATTTAGAAGTACAATTTTTAAAGGTAACAAGTTGTTTAAAAGAAAATGGATTAATGTTAATATATGGTTTTCAACCATTTATGAATATGTTCGTACTGTCTGAAGCAAGTGTATTTGATGAAAATTCATTTAAATAAAATTGAATATTTGTATTTTGGGAAGGAATCTTAGAAAAATACTGAAATATTTTATATAACTAGACAACACAAATCAAAAGAATTCACTAGTTTTTGGCATATATTCAGTGGAATTATTAATGTATTTACTTATGTAAGTATGAATGTCATAAGATTAAATGAAAGAGAAGTAGAATTTATATAATGAAAACAGTCTATAATAGGATAGACTGTTTTATAGTACGATGGACTTATTTTAAATTGCTTTAGATTGGATTAGGAATTTTGTCATAAATTTTATATAATAAAATAAAGTGAGGTGTAAGCATGGAATTAAGAGTACTTAAGTATTTTTTAGCGGTAGCACGTGAAGAAAATATCACAAAAGCCGCTGAGTTTTTACATATAACTCAACCAACCTTATCAAGACAACTGATGCAGCTTGAAGAGGAGTTAAACGCGCAATTATTTATCCGAGGAAAAAATCGAATTGTTTTAACAGATGAAGGAATGCTGCTTCGAAGAAGAGCTGAGGAAATTGTAGATCTAGCTAATAAAACGGAAAAAGAATTTTTAGAACAAGATAATCTAGTTACAGGAGAAATTTTTATTGGTGGTGGGGAAACAAATGCTATGCATATTCTTGCTAGAATAATCAAAGAATTTAAAGAAGAATATCCTCAAATCAAATATCAATTTTATAGTGGGAATGCTGATGATATTAAAGAGCGTTTAGATAAAGGATTGATTGATATTGGTTTGTTGACTGAACCAGTTGATATTGAAAAGTATGAGTTTGTACGCTTAGAGCAAAAGGAAGTTTGGGGTATTTTAGCACCTAAAGATAGTAAACTTGCAGCTAAGGAATATGCAACACCACAAGATTTATTAAAATTGCCATTATTAAGTACTCGAAGAACAATCGTTCAAAATGAAATAGCTAATTGGTTTGGGCAAGATTATGAGCAATTAGATATTATTGCGACATACAATCTTATTTATAATGCTGCAATTATGGTAGAAGAGGGGATTGGGTATGCGATTTGTTTAGAAAAGTTAGTCAATATTAATGATGAAACAAAAATTCGCTTTATTCCATTTTATCCTCCATTGTTAACTGGAACAGTAATCGTATGGAAAAAGCATCAAATTTTTTCACCTGCTACAGCGCGATTTATTGAAAAAATAAAGCATTCTCTAAAAGCATGATTGATTATAGATTATAGGTATTAGACATATAATTTCTGACGATTTATAATAACATTGAAAAGAAAGGATGAATTATAATGACAAAACAAGCTGTTGCACCACGAACAATTTTTATGACGGAAAAGGATTTTCAGCCCATTGATGAAACTAGAATTTATTGGTTATCAAGCGCTGGTGTGATGATCAATAGTCACGGTACTACTTTGATGATTGATCCATTATTAGAAGGATTTGATCTACCTTTATTAGTTGAAATGCCAATTTTACCTAAAGATGTACCTAGTTTAGATGGAGTACTGATTACACATTGCGATAATGATCATTTTAGTCGATTAACCTGTAAAAATTTAGCTCCAGTGACTAAATCATTTCATGGTCCTCATTATTTAGCAGAATTATTCGCAGAAGAAGATTTAAAAGGAAATGGATATGATATTGGTGAATCATTTGAAATTGGAAACATGAAAATAAAATTAACTCCTGCTGATCATGCTTGGCAAAATGAAAGTAGTAAGTATAGTAAAATTCGTAAATATCAGTTTGAAGATTATTGCGGTTATTGGATTGATACACCTGATGGGACGATTTGGATGGTTGGAGATTCGAGACTTTTACAAGAACATCTGCAAATGCCAGAACCAGATGTTATGTTATTTGATTTTTCAGATAATTCTTGGCATATCGGCTTAGATAATGCGATCAAATTGGCCAATACATATCCTAATACAGAATTAATTTTAATTCATTGGGGAACTGTTGATGCTCCGGAAATGAATGCATTTAATGGTGATCCTAAGTCTTTGAATGGACGTGTTGTTAATCCAGAAAGGATTAGAGTTGTAGCTCCAGGGGAAGCTTTTGTATTAAAAAAATAAAATTGTTAGAACCAAGTTGTCATTAGTATAGCTTGGTTTTTTGATATATCAATAATGCTTTTTAGGTATTATTGATAATACAATATAGGTATTAGACATAACAATATAATTAACTTAAAATATAAGTGTATAGATAAGGTAATGGAGGTGAAACATCTTGAGAATAAAAGAGGTAAGTAAGAGATTTAATGTTTCAATAACAGCTTTACGATACTATGAAAAAGTTGGTCTATTTGAAGATGTTAACCGTGTTAATGGTATTAGAGAATATGAAGATAAAGATATTGAAAGATTAAGTTTAATATTAACATTGAAAAATATTGGCTTGAGCAATGAAACTATTTTGAAATATATCGAATTAAATGAACAAGGGGCACATACGAAGAAACAGCAAATTCAGGTTTTGAAGTTAGAACGTCAAAAGCTATTAGATAGTATTCATAATCAACAGAAAAATATAGATTCTTTGGATTATTTGATTTACCAGTTAAAAGATAAGGAGAAGATAAAACATGGTGAGCAAAAGTAGTAAACATTGGTTAGTTTTAATTGTATGTTGTGGTTTAGCGGCATCTTCAATAGGGGTTTCAATTAATTCGTCAGGTGTCTTTTATACACCTGTTTCAACTAGTCTTGGAATTATGCGTGGAACATTTTCTATGCATATGACTATCTTTTCATTAACAACAGCAATTGGGGCTTTATTCATACCTAGAATTATGAATAAAGTATCTTACAAACTATTACTGACAATTAGTGTTGTAATAGCAGTAGTTGCTACAGGATTGATGGCAGTAACTAAATCAATTCCGGGATTTTATCTGCTGGGAGCTATCAGAGGACTTAGTACAGGTATGTTTTCAATTGTTCCCTTAACAATAATTATTAATAATTGGTTTGAAAAAAGTCATGGTTTGGCTACTAGTATTGTCTTTGGATTCAGTGGTTTAGCAGGATCGATTTGTTCACCGATTTTATCAAGCTTTATTGAAAATTTTGGATGGCAAACTGGTTATTTAATCAAAGCTGCAATTATATTAGGATTATGTTTGCCCGCTGTCTTATATCCATTTCACCTTGATCCACAAAAAGATGGTTGTTTACCTTATGGACATGTGGAGCAGCCACAAGATATGGTGACACAAGTGTCAAATTCATTTAGCTTTACAACAGTTGCATTTATTAGTTTCTTTGTCTTCGGATTATTATGTAGTTGTATTACTAGTGTTACTCAGCATTTACCTGGATATGGTCAATCATTGGGCTATAGTGCTGCATTAGGAGCAATGCTTTTGTCATCGGGAATGGTAGGAAATATTATTTCCAAATTGATTATTGGAGTTTTAAGTGATCATTTAGGGGCAATTAAAGCAACTGTTACAATGATCATAGCTAATACTGTAGGAATTATTTTATTAATGTGGGGTTCAACAGCGTGGCTATTAATTATTGGAGCATTTTTGTTTGGTTCATGTTATTCAATTGGAGCAGTGGCATTGCCTTTATTAACCAAATACTTCTTTGGAATAGATAATTATGCAAGGGTTTTCCCAAAGATTTCTTTTGCTTCTAATTTAGGAGCAGCAATTTCTTTATCTATGGTAGGGTATATATATGATTTCTTTGGCTCTTATTTATATGCATTTATCATTGCTCTAGCAATGATTGCAGTTTGTGTAATTACTTTAACATTAACTGCCAAAACAAAAGAATAGAGGAGGAAAGATTATGAATAAGAAAGCAGAACAGTTATTTAGTGATTTAAATGATGGAAAGGATTTTTTAGTAAAGGATCCAGAACTTCGGGAAATTATGATTAATTATCTTTATGGGGATGTCTATCACCATGGTAACCTTGATTTTAAATTAAGAGAGCTTATTTTAATTGTCGTTAATACTACCAATCATACTTTAAAGGCTTTAAAGGAACATGTGACAAGTGGCTTGAGTGTCGGAGTAACACCTGTAGAAATTAAAGAAGCAGTATATCAATGCACTCCCTATATAGGATTAGGCAAAGTAGAAGAAGCATTAGAAATAGTTAATCTTGTTTTTGAAGAGAAAAATATTAGTTTACCACTATTACCACAAGCAACGGTACAAGGTGATAATAGATTTGAAAAGGGATTTGCAGTTCAAAGTGCTGCATTTGGACAAGAGCATATTCAAGCAGGTCACGACCATGCTCCAAAGGAATTAAAGCACATTCAAAATTATTTATCTGAATACTGTTTTGGAGATTTTTATACAAGAAATGGTTTGGATTTACCAACAAGAGAATTGATTACAATGGTGATGTTAGCTACTTTAGGAGGTTGTGAGAATCAATTGCGAGCTCATGTTGGGGCAAATCTAACAGTTGGAAATAATCGTGATACTTTAATTGAAACAATCACTCAATGTCAACCGTATATAGGATTTCCAAGAACATTAAATGCAATTGCAATTATTAATGAAATAACTAAGAAATAAAAATGGAGGAATGTAAAATGAATCGTGAAGAAAGTTTAGGACCATCTGCAGTATTTGAATTAGGAGAACCTAATGATGCGTATGCAAAATATTTTATTGGTCAAAGTTATTTGAAACATCTAACAACAGAAGGAGTTGGTGTTGTCAATGTCACATTTGAACCCGGTTGTCGTAATAATTGGCATATTCATCATAAAGGTGGTCAAATCTTAATCGTTACTGGTGGAAAAGGTTATTATCAAGAGTGGGGAAAACCAGTACAATGTTTAAAACCAGGTGATATTGTAAATATTCCACCTGAGATAAAACATTGGCATGGAGCAGTAAAGGATAGCTGGTTTAGTCATTTAGCTGTTGAAGTGCCGGCTAAGGATGCTTCTAATGAGTGGTGTGAACTAGTTACAGATGAAGAATATGAAAAATTATAAAAGGAGATAAGACAATGGAATATGTAAAATTAGGAAATACAGGTTTAGAAGTATCTAAAATATGTTTAGGTTGTATGAGTTTCGGGGATCCTCAACGTTGGATCCATAGTTGGGTACTGAATGAAACTGATTCTCGTAAGATTATAAAAAAAGCATTAGATTTAGGAATCAATTTTTTTGATACTGCTAATGTTTATGGATTAGGGGCCAGTGAAGAAATTTTAGGACGAGCGCTTCAGGAGTATGCTAAACGGGAAGAAATTGTAATCGCTACAAAAGTAAGCGGTCAAATGCATGAAGGACCAAATGGGAAAGGATTATCGCGAAAAGCAATTTTGCATGAAGTTGAACAATGTTTAAAAAGATTGGGAACCGATTATATTGATTTACTTTATATTCATCGCTGGGATTATAATACTCCAATTGAAGAAACGATGTGTGCTCTAAATGATTTGGTTAGAGCAGGAAAGGTTCATTATTTAGGTGCTTCATCGATGTATGCCTGGCAATTTCAAAAAGCACAGTATCTTGCAGAAAAAAATGGATGGACTAAATTTTCTGTAATGCAGGGTCATTATAATTTATTATATCGTGAAGAAGAGCGAGAAATGATTCCTTTATGCAAAGATATGAAAGTAGCTTTGGTGCCTTATAGTCCACTAGCGGCAGGACGATTAACTCGTGATTGGAATTCAGATTCAAAAAGAGCTCAAGAAGATTTGGTTGCAAAACGAAAATATGATAGTACTGTAGATACAGATCGAAAAATTGTTGAAAGAGTTGCTGAAATTGCAGATAAATATCAAGTCACTAAATCTCAAGTTGCTGTTGCATGGTTATGGGCTAAAGGCGTGACTGCACCAATTGTAGGGATTACAAAAGAAAAATATTTAGACGATTTTGCGGGTGCTTTAACAGTTAAACTAACACAAGAAGATATAGAATATTTAGAAGAATGCTATCAGCCTCATGTAATTATGGGACATAATTAGAAAGGATGAAAAAATGGTGAAAAAATTATATTTAATGCGTCATGGACAAACACTATTTAATCTTCAAAATAAAATTCAAGGCTGGTGTGATTCGCCATTAACAGAGTTGGGGCAGTATCAAGCTAAAGTAGCCGGACAATATTTTAAAGATCATCAAATTACTTTTGATCATGCCTATTGTTCTACTAGTGAGAGATGTAGTGATACCTTAGAATTAGTTACAGATATGCCGTATACGCGTTTAAAAGGGTTAAAAGAAAATTTTTATGGTCAATTAGAAGGTGAGAGTGAAAGGTTAAATTGTCACTTGACACCAAAGGATTGCGAAACTTTCTATTTACAATATGGTGGAGAGTCTTCAAATACAGTTAGAGATCGAATGATGCAGACATTGACAAATATTATGGAACGAGATGATCATTTTAATGTTTTAGCTGTTAGCCATAGTGGAGCTTGCTTTAACTTTTTAAGAGCAATTCAAGATCCAACTGAAGAATTAAATAAAGGGTTTGGAAATTGCTGTATTTTTGTTTATCAATTTAATGATGGAGTATTTAAGTTGGAAGAAGTAATTAGACACAAATATAATTAAAAATATCCACTTCATTATGAAGTGGATATTTTTTCATTTGCACAGCAAGTAGGTTAACTGTCATTCCTGTATTGCTAACCAACAATATTTTCATCTTAAGTATCTTTATTAATGATAGATAAAACGTTGGGATATTTATTGCAAGTATGCTCACTGTTTAGAATGGAAATTATGTTAGTAATAAATTTATTTTTAAGTTAGCTTTACAGCGATTGATAAGTGGTAATAAAAGAATCAAATCATCTTTGTTATTAATATTTTTATTTAGAGTGTTAATATCAACAGATTCTATTTTTAGTTTTCCTTGATTTAAATCAAGGAATTTTTGTATGTTGTAAGCAAAAAAGAAGAAGTAAATCCCTAGCTGCAATAAATTAAAACTTTTTTCAAGTATTATCAATACATCTAAAATCTTTCATTGTTTTCATAATATTCATTTGGAAATTTATCTTTTGCCCACTGATACATAACCAAATAGTTTACTTGTTTTAAAAAGTTATTCATATTATCTCACTCCTTTATCTATCATTGTGCTTATTATACAAAAAATGGGAACAGATTATAGACTCTTTAAACATTATGGAATATTTTTGCAGCTTTTTGATTAAAGTAGTTAGAAGAATAGAAAAAATTTTTTCAAAATTTGGTATAGTAACAAAAAAGATAGGATAACTGTTATAATTTAGTCATTAATAGAAGGGAGCTTGAAAATGTTTTGTGATTATCATGTACATACAGAGTATAGCGATGATTCTTGCTATCTAATGGAGGATGTTATTAGGGATGCAATCGTTTTAGGTATTAAAGAAATATGTTTTACAGATCATGTTGATTATGGAATCAAATTAGATTGGGATGATCCAAATTTAATAATTAAAGAGAATGAAAAGACTATTGCCAATGTCAATTATCCACAGTATTTTCAAAAAATTGATTCTTTAACAGAGAAATATTGTAACCAAATTACGATAAAAAAAGGAATGGAATTTGGAATACAAATGCATACTATTGATAAATTTCAAAAACTTTTTAATAAATATCCATTTGATTTTATTATTCTTTCAATTCATCAAGTTGAAAATAAAGAGTTTTGGACTAATGATTTTCAAGCTGGACTAAGTGAGGCTGAATATTATCAAAGATACTACCAAGAAATGTATGATGTTGTAAGAAACTATCATGATTACAGTGTTTTGGGACATATGGATTTAATTAAACGTTATGATGATAAAGATGGTTATGATGCCTTCAATGAACACAAGGAGATAATCACTAGGATACTTAAATATATTATTGAAGATGGAAAGGGAATTGAATTAAATACATCTTCAGTTAGATATGGTCTTGATGATTTAATGCCATCACGTGATATTTTTCAGCTATATTACGATCTTGGGGGAAGAATTATTACAATAGGTAGTGATAGTCACGAAAAAGTTCATCTAGGTGCTCATATTGAAACGATGAAAAAGGATTTAAAAAAGATTGGCTTTAAAGAATTTTGTACTTTTAAACAAATGAAACCAATTTTTCATAAATTGTAGAAAATGGATTTTTAATAGTCCATTTTTATATTAATTTTATTTTAAAATAATGGTGATAATCTAAATAATTTAAGCTATAGAAAGAAATAAAGATGGGTTACCGCATATAAAATAAAAGTTTTAGAGAGATTTTTAGTTATTGATGAAATTAACTAATGCTCAAAGAGAAAATCTCCAAATTAGCAGTTTATATTGGAAGAAGTTTAATTATGCTTTGAAAGCTGCTCTGTTATCATGATCTGATAATTGGATAAAATACTTGGGTTCACTTTACTAGGTATCTTTTTTATTAGCTATAACTAATTATATATAATATAATGAAATAAAGGGTGATAATTATGAGCTATTTATTTGATAGTTATGCAAAGATATATGATCATTTTATGCGCTTGTTTCATTTAGATGATACAAGTGTTATTGAACACAAATTATCGAAGGGGCAATATCATATTTTGGATGTTGGCGGAGGAAGTGGAACACTAGCCGCTGATTTACAAGCTGCTGGTCATCAAGTCACAATTGTGGATTCTAGTTTATCAATGCTTAAAGAAGCTAAAAAGAAAAACACTAATGTAAAATTAATTCATGCATCGATACAAAAAGGTCTTCCAATAAATAAAGTCGATGTTATCATTTGTCGAGATTGTTTACATCATTTAATGAATCAAGAAAAATGTCTTAAATTGATGCTAAATTATCTAAATAATAACGGTTTTATTTTGATTCATGATTTTAATCAAAGAGCATTTAGAATAAAATTACTTTTTCTTTTTGAACGTTGTTGTTTTGAAAAAATAAAACCAGTCAAACCTGAACAATTGGTTGATTTTTCGCTTCAAAATAAGCTGAATATAGTATTTCTACATCAAGGAAAGTGGGACTATATATGCATGTTAAAAAAAGAAAAATAATTAGTTTATTCCATTTAGGAATAAAGGTAGGATATTTATTTATAACAAGAAAAATTGTGACTAGAAGTGATATTGGCAATTCTTATGATCTGGTTAGTAAAACTTATCAGCAAGAATATTTAAAAATAATGCATACATATAATGATATTCTTTTAAATCATCTAATCAAACATATTTCTAAAGGCCGTATTCTAGACTTGGCTGGAGGAACTGGTTATAATTCAAATTTTATCCAAGAATATAATGATTATTCAATTGATCTTGTGGATATTTCAAAGCAAATGTTAAAACAATGTCAGAATTCAAGCATTAATAAAGTGTGTAAAGGAATGCTTGAATTTTTAACAGTACAAGAAAGTTGTTGCTATGATGCAATCGTATGTACTTGGGCATTGATGTACGAACAACTACAAAAAGTATTAAATCAATGTCAGCGGTTATTAAAAAATGGGGGATATTTGTATATCTTAGTAAATGATCAGCAAACATTGCCACAAATTCGAAAAATTTATCCAAAATTATTAATTGAATATGTAGGCTCAATTAATAAATTAATGTTTGATTTACCAATGCCAAACAATGCGCAGCAATTGGAACGTTGGGCTAAAAAAGCGGGATTAAAAAATTGTCGAGTAACTTCAAAAAAACAAGAATTTTATTTCACAGATTGGAATCGGGCCGCAAAATTTGTTACCTCAACAGGTGCTTTGGCTGGTTATGATGCAATGTTGGATTTGAAAAATGAAAAAATTTTTAATACTCTTGTTGAGCAGCTGCAGAAGTTTTTTACTAAACCATGCATTACTCATCATTTCGTGATGGGAATATTTAAGAAGGGGTGACCTGAGTGAACAAACGGATGATTATTAAAATGTGTATCAATCCTCACATTATTAAAACATTTTTAAATTTGCATTGCCAATTTCGCAAGCATGAAGATTATAAGGTTAGAAATATGGTAAAATGTGGATTAAATATAATTATAAATGATCATTTAGTCCAGCATGATGGTTATTATTTAGTGAATTCATTTATTCCACCGATTAATACTGAAGCTTTTAGGACAGTAGTTAAGATGGTTCCTGGTAAAGGAAAAAATTTTTTTGTTAATCACACTGAAGGGATTCGGCTGGCTCCGATTTCTACATATATTGCTGTTACAGATAAATGTATGTACCATTGCTGGCATTGCAGTGCATCTAAGTTTATGAAAGATGCCACATCAAATAGTCAATTTTCGACTTTAGAATTAAAAAAAATCATTGCCCAATTACAAAGATTAGGTGTAGCAATTATTGGTTTTACAGGTGGTGAACCTTTATTGCGTGAAGATTTAGAGGAGCTTATTGCAAGTATTGATGAACGTAGTGTTAGTTATATTTTTACAACCGGATATAAATTAACTTATCAACGTGCTCTGGCTTTAAAAGAAGCGGGGTTATTTGGTATTGCAATAAGTCTCGATTCTTTAGATGCCCAAAGACATAATGGAATGCGCCATAATGATCATGCTTACGATTATGCTGTTGAAGCTATTAAAAATGCTAAAAAGGCAGGGCTTTATACAATGAGTCAAACGGTATGTACACGAGAATTACTGATTAATGGAGGAATTTTAAAGCTGGCACTGTATTTAAAAAAATTAGAAATAGATGAAATGCGAATCATGGAGCCCTTACCTTGTGGTGCTTTAAAAAACAAATTGGAAGAAGTTCTAACTGATAACGAAAAAGAACAATTAAAGCAATTGCATATTACATTAAATAGAGATTCTCGATATCCTAAAGCCAGTGTCTTTCCATATTTTGAAAGTGCAGAACAATTTGGCTGTGGAGCTGGAGTACAGCATTCATATATTGATGGACATGGTAATTTTGGTCCCTGTGACTTTATTGAGCCGACATTTGGAAATGTGTTGAATGAAAATATTCAATATATTTGGGTAAAAATGTCAAAAGCAATAAATGGCCCGCATTGTCAATGTATTGCTAAAAATTGTGATATTTGTAAACAATTACCTCGATTTTATAAACTAATGCGAGGTTATAAAAAATGAGAAAGCAAGTGACTTATTTAGGAAATATTCTTTGCTATGAAATTGAAAATTTAAATAAACCAGTCTGTATTTGTTTTCATGGAATGAATATGACTAGAGAAATGTATAAAACAGATCAACTGCAACATTTATTAAAAAATTATTCTTTGGTTTTAGTTGATTTATGCGGATATGGGGATTCTTCGATAGAAACAAAGAATTTTAATATGGTAGTATTTAATCAGCTGGTATTAAAATTAGTGAAGTGCGAAAATATCAAATCTTGTACTATTGTTGGATATTGTTTAGGGGGTGCATTTGCACTTGATTTTGCGATTCGTAATCCATATTTTATTGAGCGTTTAATTTTGATAGAAACAATGATTTATTTACCGAAATGGTTATGGTTGACACTGTTGCCAGGATACTGCAGCGGCTATCGAATATTTCAAAAGCAGATTAAGTTATTTAAAATATTAGAATGTTGTACGAAATTCAAAAACATTAGTTCATCAGAACGAATAAGAATATCGTCAAGGGAATGGAATCGTACTGTTAATTCATTTTATTTAAAGCTTATGAATGAGTATGAAAAACAAAATCATATTAAGCGATGTCAACAAATCAACTGCCCAGTTAATATAATTTATAGTCAAGCCAGTTTTAAAAATATTCGAAAAACTGCGCAAATCTTATCACAGTTTTCATTTGTAGAACTCCATTTGTGTCAAGGCAGAGGTCATTTTTTGTTTCTTGATGAGACTATGAATAGAATAGTGATATAAAGGCTGGAAGGGAAGAAATAATGCAGAAGAAAACAATTATTATGGGAATAGTCATATGTCTATTAGGGATTGGTTATTTTTTATTAAATAAGCCTTGATTATCTAATGAAGATGGAGAATTATTTAATTATCTACTTAATGGTTATAATCCTGATTTGTCAATCACAGAAATTATAGTTCAAGAGGGGGAAGAAAGATTATTTAATCTCTTTACATTAATTGACGAAAAATCTAATTATGGTGAACGGTTTAATGATTGTACTCTGGTAGAGCAAAATTTTTGGTTTCTCTATAATTTTCATATGGAAGTAGAATGTGGGGGGAGTTGAGCAGTTTATTTCAAATTATTATCATCATTCTGATTTTACGCTTGAAGCTTTTAGAGATTTGGAACTAACGATAAGTAAAGATTATTTACAAGCTGCAATTAATATCTATCCAAATAAACGAATCGAGATGTACTCAAATCAAGAAATCAGTAATCAATTAGATCAAATTGATGAACAGTATTATGCTGATCATGAAATAGAATATTTTGATTTTATTGATAAATACACAGAAGAAAATATTGTAAAGATGGATGAAATCATGTTTAAAATTGGAGCGTTTTCTAAATTAACATAGGCTACTGTTAGAATGTTAAGATATTATGATGAAATGGGACTTTTAAAACTGGCTGCAGTTGATTAAACAACTGGATATCGCGCCATGTATTCAAGTGAACAAATTCTTCGCTTAAATAAAATTATATATTTGTAAGGTAGTGGATTTAATTAACAGAGATAGCACTTGTTTTAAATAACCAAGGAAATCAGTTTATTATTGAATAACTGGAGCAAAAATATATTGGAGGAACAAGTAAAATTAAAAAATCGAATTAGCAAAAAAAGAATTATTAGGTAATAAAAATGGGATGAATTATAATGTTCTAATAAAATAAACTCCAAGTTATTTTGTACTTTCATTTAGAAAAATAATTTCTGATTATTATGCTGAAAGTAAGTTGTAGGAAGAATTATTAAACTTTACTGCTGAGCATAGAAGAGATGTTTCAGCAAAATATTTTTCAATTTATTATGATGAAGATTACCGTGAATATGATGTTGATGTAGAATTGTGAGTATCAATTAGAAAAGCTGTCACTATCGAGAAGCTTTTTAAATTTCGATACACCTCAGCTGTTGAAATAATGGCTTGTATGGTGATATATGGAGATTTTTCTAATATTGCTGATACTTATTTATCATTAGTAAATTGGTTACAAAAAATTCTCAGTATAAGATTTCAAGATCCAATTGCTTTAAGTGTTGTAGAAGTCATCGCAATAGATTATCAAACAGAGATAGTTAGTATCCCTTATATTGATATCAATCCATATACACCAAATCTTGAAGAATCGGCTTATTTTGCATGGGCGGATGAATTTGATTTTTAATCATTTTCAAAATAAGAAATGGTAGCAAGTTTGTAAATAAACTTGCTACCATTTTTGTTATTTATGAACCGTGACCACACTAGTTTTTGAAAGATAATCATGCAACATACGATGATTAGAATTAAGGAGGCTCATAAACATTGAAATAAACGATACTATTCCTAAAATTGATAATGCAAATGAAGCTATTGATGCTTCAAAGATAATGTTTATCAGTTCCCAAAAATAGATTGAGCAGCTATAAAATGTACCTTCAATTAAAATTAATCCAACTCCATTTCTAATTAATAAAGTTTTTAAATCAATATTAATTTCATTATTCTTAACAATTTTTAAACCAAAGATTTTTTTACCAATTGTTTGACCATTATATTTGTAAGGAAAATAAACTAAATATAGTAAAGAGAGCAGTAAGCCTATTAAAAATGCACTAATTGCGGGAATTAGAGGAAGATTGACAATTGAACTAGTAAAATTCTTTTGATGATAGATAATGCTATAAATTAAGTTTATAGGTAAAATTGTCATGACACTGATGATATACCAGTCAATAAAATATGCAATTAGTCGTTTAACAAATGGTGCTTGGTGATTATGTACTGATGAATGGTTAAATATTCTTTTCATGATTGACGCTCCTTAAGAATCTTCTTATAATTTTAGTATAGACAATTCTTTTAAAATATCCTTACAGAAAATTACTCTAAGCTTGGCGAAAAGACTGCAAGGACAAATAATTATTAATAGAGTATATTTATTATGGATAAGGAGAGATTATGATGCTAAATGAACGACAGAAACAACTATTTTTATGCTTAGATGAGAATAAAAATAGTTTTATTAAAGGGATTGAATTAGCTAATAAAGTAAATTGTAGTTTGAAAACATTACAAAATACAGTAAAAGAGATGAAAATAATTTTAGAAAAATATCAACTAGAAATTATTTCAATGACAAGCAAAGGATATAATCTGATTATCCATGATCAACAAGAATATAATGATTTTAAACAGTTATTATTAGAAAGTGATGATAAAAAAGATTTTAATAATCAGGGTTATCGAATTACATATATTTTAAGTACATTATTATCTGATAATCATTTTGTTAAAGCGGATGATTTGGCTAGTCAAATGTATGTTTCACGATCCAGTGTTTCAAGTGATTTAAAGATAGTCAAGAGAGTTCTCGAAAAATATCAATTAAAAATAGAACATAAGCCTAATTATGGCATGATTGTTGTTGGCTTAGAGAAGGATAAAAGAGATTGTATTATTAAAGAGCAATTAGAATTGCAATTAGGACATTCAACAATTAAAAAGGAATGGCTAGCTACTATAAGTGATATAGTTGTTGATAGTCTGATGAAAGCAAAATATCGGATTAGCGATGTGGTCTTACAAAACTTGGTTTTACACATATGTGTTTCAATTCAACGAATGCAGCATGGAATATACATTGATAATCCACAAATGGCAAGGCAATATGGGCATGAGCATGTAATTGCCAAAAAAATTTTGGATGAATTAGCTTCAATATATCATTTTATTGTTACTGAAAATGAAATATCTTTTTTAGCAATTCATCTACTTGGAAAGCGTAGTTATGAAGAAAATGATTTAATCAGCAAAGAAATCGATTATTTTGTTAATGGCATGTTGGAGGAAATTAAGATTAAAACTGATATTGATTTTTATGGTGATGTTGAATTGAAGATTTCATTGGCTTTACATCTGGTGCCCTTATTAGTTCGGCTAGAAAGCCAAATGCAATTACAAAATACAATGATTCAAGATATTCAGGCGAATTATCCTTTAGCGTATGATGTGGCAGTTATTGCGGCATCGTATATCAGTGAACAAAAACATTATCAACTAAGCAGTGATGAGGTAGGTTATTTAGCAGTGCATTTTTCTTTATCGCTTTCAAAAAAAGAAAATAAAATTAATCCTAAAAAAGTCTTAATAATTTGTAATGCTCGTAGAGGCGATTATTTAATGATTCAACATACTTTTTTAAAAGAGTTTAATGAAATGATCAGTGATTTAGAGATTATCAATGCGTTAGAGATACCACAATATAATTTAGATGATTATGACTGTATTTTTGCAACATTTTTGAATCATCCACTGATTCCTAAACGAGCTTTAAGAATAAATTTTTTTATTGATCAAAAAGATATTCAAAGAATAAAAAATTCTTTACAAGGTCAAAGTGAAGCAGGTGAATTATTAAAGTATTTTAAAGAGGAGTATTTTATGGGCATGATTGATGCCAAAAATCAAAAAGAAGTTATTCAATTGATGTGTGAAGTTGCAAATAAATATAATGAGTTTGAAGAAGACTTGTTTCAATCATGTATTCGTCGCGAGGAATTAGGCAGTACGGCATATGGACAGCTGATTGCTTTACCGCATCCTGATCATTTGATTTCTCAAAAAACGATTGTTATTACCGCTATTTTAGATAAACCGATCGTATGGTCGAAGCAAAAGACACAATTGATTTTTTTGATTTGTGTTGAAAAAGGAAATCAAAAAGATTTAAGAGTATTATTTGAGTGTATTTCAAAATTTATGATGGATCAGCAAAGTGTTCAAGATGTTATTTGTAGAGGTGATTATCAAACTTTTACAAAAAATTTAGGAAAACTGATTGGATAAGGGGGAGAGAAAAGATGAATGAAACAAGTTTTGAATTAATTTTACATTCTGGAAATTCTAAATCATCTTCGATGGAAGCAATTGAATATGCTCGTCAGGGGAATATTCAAGAAGCAGATTTTAAAATGAACGAGGCTCAAGAAGAGTTATTATTAGCGCATAAAATTCAATCAAAATTGTTAGCTAAAAGTGCAAAAGTAGACCATTTTAATCCAAATATGCTTTTAGTTCATGCTCAAGATCATCTTTGTGGGGCACAAACACAATTAGAAATGGCAAAAGAAATTATTAGTCTTTATGAGCAAGTTCAAGAAATAAAAACATATTTAGGTATAGAAAATTTTCAAAAACAAAAAAATATGCGAGTATTGCTTGTATGCGGACAGGGGATGTCAACAAGTTTGTTAGTACAAACAATGTATTTATATGCTGATGAAGGGGATTATATTGAATCATCATCATTTGAAGAACTAGTAGGTGTGATAGGTGATTATGATGTTGTTTTGGTGAGTCCACAGATCCGTTATCGAATGCCTGTAATTGAACGAATGATGACGCTGCGTACACAAATAGTAGGACTAATCGATATGAAAGCATATGGGAAGTTGGATGGCCAAAAAATTTATAATCAAGCAAAAGAATTATTTATGAAAATCAAGCATTAGAGCCAGAGTTTGCATAGAATTGCTCTAAGTATAGCGAAATTATGTGTAAGGTAACTTTCATTTATAAATAATATAATGTAATTGTAAAGAAAGGGAGGAAACTATTATGGATAGATTTACACAAATGTTAGAGAAAACTCTAATGCCAATTGCTGAGAAGGTTGAACAAAACCGTTATTTAAGTGCAATTCGTGAGGGCTTCACGAGCATCATGCCTTTTTTAATCATTGGTTCAATATTCTTGTTGTTATCAAATTTACCTTCGGAAGCTTTAAATAATTTTTTAGGAAGTATTTTTGGTGCTGAAAATATTGCTAAGTTGGGTTATTTGTTAGAACCGACTTTTAATATTATGGCACTGCTTGTAATTATTGGAATTGCTAAATCATTGTTAGAATATCATCATATTAAAGATACAAGTGCATTGATTTTACCAATTATTACGTTTTTATTGTTAAATAATTTTACAATTACATTGACAACTGAAGCTGGTGAAACAGTCACTTCAGGGGGAGTTATTCCTATGGGATATCTTGGAGCTGCAGGTTTGTTTGTTGCAATGATTTGTACTATTTTGACAGTTGAGAGTTATCATTGGATCAAAGAAAGAGGATGGGTAATTAAAATGCCTGATTCTGTTCCGCCGGCTGTAAGTCGCTCATTTTCTTCATTAATTCCTGCGGCAATTATCTTAACAGTAGTATTTTTAATTAAAGTTATTTTTGAATATACACCATATGCAACTGTATTTGATTTAATTTATCAATGTTTACAACAGCCGTTATCTGCACTAGGAAATTCATTGCCATCACAGATGATCAGTGAGGGGCTAATTGGTTTATTTTGGTGCTTCGGAGTTCATGGTGATAACGTCGTTAGTGCTATTATGGGTCCAATTTGGCGCGGTTTATCAGCAGAAAATCTAGCTCTAGTCCAAGCTGGTAAAGAGCCAATTAATATTATTTGTCAACAATTTAGAGATGTATATTTAATTGCAGGAGGAACTGGAGCAACATTATCATTGCTTGTTTCTATTTGGTTTGGGGCAAAGAGTCCAGAATTAAAGACAGTTGCTAAGTTATCTGGACCAGCTGCTATATTTAATATTAATGAACCGGTTATTTTTGGGATACCTATTGTCTTAAACCCTATAATGATGATACCATTTGTAATAGTACCAATAGTTTTATGTGTTACGACATATCTGGCAATGAGTTTAGGTCTTGTACCATTATTACAGGGGATTGAGATTCCTTGGACAACACCAGTATTTATTTCTGGCTGGATAGCAGGGGGATGGAACGCATTGATTCTTCAAATTGTCAATTTTGCTGTTGCTACTGCTATTTATTTCCCATTTGTAAAAGTGTTAGATCGTGATTTATTAAAAAATGCTAAGAAAAAAGAATTGCTACAAGAATAGGAGGACTTTATGCAAGTTTATGTATTTAAAACCGAACAAGATGTTGATACATATGTTGGACAGCAAATTAGTACATTTATTCAAGATAATGATGCTCCAGTGATTGGTTTTGCCACGGGGTCTACACCATTAGGAGCATACGACTATTTAATTGATTCATACCAAAGTGGAAAAACAGATTTTTCAAAAGTTAGAGCCTTTAATCTTGATGAATATGTTGGGATTGAAAAAGATCATCCTCAAAGCTTTGCAAGAGCAATGAAAGATTATCTTTTCAGTAAAATTAATATTAAAGAAGAAAATATTTATTCTTTAAATGGAAATGCTAAAGATATGACAAAAGAATGTAAAGAATACGATCAATTGATCATTAATAATCCTATCGATATTCAAATATTGGGAATAGGAATGGATGGTCATATTGCTTATAATGAACCAGGTAGTTCATTTGATAGTGAAAGTCATGTTGTTGATTTACACCCCGAGTCAATTCAAAGTTCATTGGATTATGGTTTTACAAAAATTGAAGATGTTCCAACGCAAGGAGTTACGCAAGGAATCAAAACGATTATGAAGGCAAGACAACTAATTATGATTGCCAAAGGAAATAAAAAAGCTAAATTAGTGGAAAGAATGTTATATGGTCCAGTTAGTGAAGACTTTCCTAGCTCTATAATTCAAACACACAATAATGTAATTGTAGTATTAGATCAATGTGCAGCAGCCAATTTGAAGGAGGAAACTTATGAAAGGCGTTAAAATCGTTACAATTGGAGGAGGCAGCAGTTATACTCCAGAATTAGTAGAAGGATTTATTAAAAGATATGCAGAATTACCAGTTAAAGAATTATGGTTAGTAGATATTGAAGAGGGAAAAGAAAAATTAGAAATTGTTGGTAATCTGGCTAAACGAATGATAAAAAAAGCTGGACTTGATATGGAAGTGCATTTGACTTTAAATCGTCGTGAAGCACTAAAAGATGCTGATTTTGTAACAACTCAGTTTAGAGTCGGACAATTAGATGCTAGAGAAAAAGATGAGTTGATTCCCCTAAAATATGGAGTGATTGGTCAAGAGACAAATGGTCCAGGTGGAATGTTCAAAGCATTAAGAACTATTCCGGTTATTTTTGAAATTATTAAAGACTGTGAAGAATTGTGTCCAAATGCTTGGATCATTTCTTTTACAAATCCTTCTGGAATCAATGCTGAAGCAGTGTTTAGACATACTGGCTGGAAAAAATTTATTGGGTTATGTAATGGACCTGTAAATATGATCAAAGACATTGAAAAAATTTTAAAAGTTAAAGAAGAAGACCATTTAGATGTTAAAATTGGTGGAATTAATCATATGATCTATGCATTAGATATTCAATTAAACGGTAAAAATGCTAATCGTAATTTGATTGATACGATGATAAATGATGGAAATAAAGAATCTTTAAAAAATATTGTTGATTTACCATGGAGCAATGAATTTTTAAATAGCTATGGTTATTTAGGGATTGGATATTTACGCTATTATTTACAAAAACAGCAAATGCTGGAACATTGTCAAGAGGATGCAGCTAAACATCAATGTCGTGCTCAAGTTGTGAAGAAGGTTGAAAAAGAACTATTTGAGAAATATAAAGATGAAAATTTGGATGTGAAGCCTAAGGAATTAGAACAACGTGGTGGAGCTTATTATAGTGATGCAGCTTGCAATTTAATTTCTTCATTATACAATGATAAAGGAGATATTCAAGTAGTTGACACACTAAATAATGGTGCAATTACTAACTTACCTAATGATGTAGTCGTTGAAGTTAGTAGTATTATAACTAAAGATGGACCTGTTCCTATCCCAGTAGGAGAATTACCAGTTCAAGTAGTTGGATTAATTCAGCAATTAAAGGCATTTGAAATCTTAACTACCAATGTGGCAGTTAGTGGCAATTATGATGATGCCCTAGTTGCTATGGCAATTAATCCATTAGTTCAAAGTGAAATAACAGCTCGACAAATACTCGATGAAATGTTAGAAGCACACAAGAAGTATTTACCACAATTTTTTAAATAAAGAAATTTAAGTAAGAATAAACTATTAGTTAGTTTATTCTTATTTTTGTTTTATAAATAATATTTTGTAAAGTGCATGAAGGTGTTTTATTATGCTTATTATTGTGATGACAGTTTAACGATGATATACTTAGTAAAAATAGGGAGGGAAGTTATGAAACTAATTATTGAACATCTACAAAAGAATTTTGAAGATAAAAAAGTTTTAGAAGATATCAGTTTTTGCTTTGAGAAAGGAAAAATCTATGGTTTATTAGGTCGTAATGGAGCTGGCAAAACAACTTTGTTTAATTGTTTGAACCAAGATTTAGAAATAGATAAAGGCGATTTTTATCTTGAAGATAATGGCCGTAAGCCATTAACGATGAGTGATATTGGTTATGTTTTATCAACTCCAACAGTACCGGAATTTCTAACGGCACGAGAATTTTTAAAGTTTTTTATTGAGATCAATATTAAGAATATAAAAAATTTAAAAACTATTGATCAATATTTTGATATGGTTAATTTATTGGAAGAAGATCGTGATCGTTTATTAAAAGATTTTTCACACGGAATGAAAAATAAGATGCAGATGTTGATTCAGTTCATTGCACACCCTGATGTTCTATTGTTAGATGAGCCGTTAACATCATTAGATGTTGTTGTTGCAGATGAGATGAAAAAGCTTTTAAAAAGTATAAAAAAAGAGCATATTATTATTTTTTCAACTCATATAATGGAGTTGGCAGTTGATTTATGTGACGAGATAGTTATCCTTAATAAAGGACAATTATCATTAATTAATAAAGAGGATCTGGATGATGATGCTTTTCAAGAAAAGATAATCAAGATTTTAAAGGATGAAGATCATGCTTGATACCTTTCTAATTTCATTTCGTTTGAAAAATACTTATCGTGTTAATAGCATTATTTATATGTTTAAACAAATTCCAATTATTAGAAGAGTGTTACCTATGTCACTTTATAAAAATCAAAGTCTAAAAATATTTGTTACTATCTTAAATACTATTTGGGAAATTATATCAGTTTTTTTAGGAAAAATAATATATTTTGCAATTATGCTCATAATACCTTTGAATTTTATGAATGTATTTAACTTTCGTGCAATGTTACAATTATTATTTTTTCTAAGTTTAGGCGGAGCATTTTTTAATACAGGAATGTTTGATCCCTCGAAAGATAAATATTATGCAGTTATTTTAATGAAAATGGATGGACGAGAGTTTGTACTATCACAATACTTATATACTCTGTTCCGACATTATGTTGGATATATGACAGCATTCATGATTTTATCTTTTACATTACAATACCCTTTTTGGTTAAGTTATATATTACCGTTATTTATTATTGGTTTAAAGCTAATGGCTGTTAGTGCTTATCTTAAAGATTTTAAAAGGAATCGAAAGGTACGAAGTGAAAATAATAATTCACCAGCAATAATTGGATTTAGTATCGGATGTTTATTAGTGGGTTATGCACTTATTTTTTCTAATCTGATTATTCCGATTAAGATGATGCTGATTGTTTTAATAATCCTTAGTATATTAGCGGTTATTTTGATGAGTTATGTATTAAAGTATGATGATTATCATCAGCTTAGTCATAAATTATTAAAAAATATCGATTCGTTATTAAATACAGATACTCAAGATATTATTAATGATTCATATCATAAAATGATTACTTTAGAGGCTGATACTAAAAGTAATAAAACTGGTTTTGAGTATTTTAATGAATTATTTATGCAAAGACATAAGAAAATTTTATGGAAAACAGCTAAACGACAAACTTATATGATTGCATTTATAATAGTTGTGATAATTGGTATCTTATTTTATGATGTTGAAACTCAAAAAGATGCAAATAATGCTATGACAAGTATTTTACCTTTTTTTGTTTTTATTATGTATTTATTAAATACTGCTAAAAATATTACACAAGCAATGTTTGTAAACTGCGATCATTCAATGTTGACTTATTCTTTTTATCGAATTCCTAAAAATATTTTAATATTATTTAAAATTCGTTTAAGAGAAATAGTTAAAATCAATTTATTGCCAGCAGTTGTTTTAGCATTAGGATATATGGCTATTTTATTTATTTGTGGAGGAATTGATCAAGCATTTCTGGCATTTATATCTTTTATCTCAATAATTTCAATGAGCATATTTTTTTCAACACACTATTTAATCTTATATTATTTATTGCAGCCATATAATGCGCATACTGAAGTAAAAAGTCCTATTTATTCAACAATTATTTCATTGACCTATATTATTTGTTATGCTTTTACTAAACTTGAGTTACCAATTCTTTCCTTTGGAATTGTTTGTATTCTATTTTGTATTGGCTATTGTGTCATTGCTTGTATTTTAGTACTTAAGTGGGCTGGGAATACTTTTAAGATTCGAAATTAAATTAACTAAATTGAAAGTTTAGTTTGATGATGATATTATTTATTTATAGATATAAGTAGATAGGAGGGCTAAAAATGGGATGTTGTAGAAGAAATTTTAATACTGATGAATTTAAAGCATGGCTATCCACTTTACACGAAGAACAGCCGGGAACTGAATTTTGTATCAAAGAGGATGATCAAAAAGAGACATATAATTATCTTAAAGATAATCTTTTTGGACAAATTGTCGTATGGAATAATTCGGTTGTAGAAGAAATCATCACTGATCGTACAAATAATGAACAAATTTTTTATCTTCATTATGAGATGGAAGATCGTAATCAGATTAAAGAATTAATTAAAAGTTTTAAGCGAAGAATGTTTTGTGTTTGCCAGAAAGAGTATGAAGTGAGTGAAGATGATGGTGAACGAAATATTTTACTGTGTTGTTCTAGTGGGTTAACAACAGCAATGTTTGCTCAAATGTTACAAGATTTTAGTAATAATAATCATTTACCATACCATTTTTCAGCCACTATTATCTATGATGATGATACGCTATCGAAAGAATATGATTTAGTGTTGATGGCACCACAAGTTCAACACTATACTAAAAGTATGGCAGCGAAGTATCACAAACGTTTTTTAATAATGAATCCTGTTGATTTTGCACAATATAATTGTAATAATATTGTTTCTCGTGTGCAGGAAGTATTTTTATAAAGACTAAATTTTGAATATTTATGACTCACTGTATATTATAGTGAGTTTCTTTAATATTAAAGTCGTATTTGTTATTAATTATTAATCGTTTAGATTATCAATTGAGCAATGATGGCATGGTTAAGAAGATAGGCTATAAAGGCAAAAAAATTAGTTAGAAAAGATGTATTAATTTAATTTTTAACTTAATTATTATATAATATAGGTAATGGATTATTTAATGTTTGATAAAAGGAGGTAGGAATAATAATGGAATTAATGATTTCACGGATTTTAAAATATTTAAATGGGTGTTTAGATGATGATCATATGTATAGGATTGGTAATTTTATAATTAAAAATTATACATTGATAGAAAATCATACTATGGTATCATTTATTGATGCAGCAAAATGCAGTCAAGAAGAACTCTTGGACTTTTGTCAACATTTTGGAATACATAGTTTTGATGAATTTAAAGAACGTCTTTTAGCCGATCATCAGGGACGTCTTGAACAAATTCATGCGCGGATGTTAAACACTGATATAAATGATTTCCTTGAGCATGTAAATACTGATTATTCTAAGGAAGAATTTATACAGTGGATTGATGAACTTTGTGAATTGATTTTTAATAAGCAGAGAATTGTTATTCTTGGAGCGCTATATCCAAGTAGTGTAGCAGTTGATTTCCAGACAGATTTAATTTCATTGGGAAAAGAAGTTGTTGAGTATCATCATTTTGATTTGAATTTTGAGTTTAGTGATGACGATGTTGTCTTCTTTATTACAGCAACTGGTAGAATGATGGAAAGAAATGTAAAAAAATTAAAGCCACAAAATATTTGTGATGCTTATTTGGTTCTAATTACACAAAATCTGGCATATCGTGATTATGAGAATGTTTGTGCTGATTATTTTGCGCATGTTCTTGGTAAATTTGATGGTTTGCAATTTAATTATCAAATTATGATGATTTTTGATATTTTGCGGATTCGTTATTATCAAAAATATTATCAATAAAGATTATATCATTAAGATATGATCTTTTTTTATAAAATAAATTAAATTGGAATGACAATAGTATTTTTAATATATGTTAAAGAAAAAATATTATTTCTTTAACTTTATAACGACTCTAAGTGGTATAATTATAGAAATATATAGTATTAATGATTTAGGATTAATTTATTTGGATTCTTTTTTCTTTTAATTAACTTTAGTAATTATGTTGATATAAACTTTTTATTGAAAATATTTTTGTTAATCTTCAGTTTATTTAAGAGGAGTAGAATTTACTTATTATTGAAAAAGGAGAAAATCATATGCTTCAAATACAGAAGATAACTAAGGAATATATTACTGGAGATTTACATCAAATAGCATTAAATGGTATTTCGTTAAATCTTCGTGATAATGAATTTGTTGCAATTCTTGGACCTAGTGGTTCTGGAAAAACAACACTTTTAAATATAATTGGCGGTTTAGATCGTTATGACAGTGGAGATTTAATTATTAATGGTATTTCAACAAAGCGATATAAAGATCGTGATTGGGATTCATATCGTAATCATACAATTGGCTTTGTTTTTCAAAGTTATAACCTAATTCCCCATCAAACAGTTTTAGCTAATGTTGAATTAGCATTAACAATTTCAGGAATTTCCAAGAATGAGCGACGTAAACGAGCAATTGATGCTTTAAAGGAAGTTGGACTCGGAGAACATCTTCATAAACGACCTAATCAGATGTCTGGGGGACAAATGCAGCGAGTCGCGATTGCTCGAGCATTAGTAAATGATCCGGATATACTTTTAGCAGATGAACCAACAGGGGCGCTTGATAGTGAAACCAGTATTCAAGTAATGGAATTACTCAAAGAAGTTGCCCGGGATCGTTTGGTAGTTATGGTTACTCATAATCCTGAACTAGCCGAAGCTTATGCAACTAGAATTGTAGAATTACGAGATGGAATCATTCGCAGTGATTCTAATCCTTATGAAGTTAGTTCAGATAAACTAGAAGTTCCAAGACATGAAAATATGGGGAAATCATCAATGTCTTTTTTAACATCACTGTTGTTAAGTTTTAACAATCTTCGTACAAAAAAGGCACGAACGATTTTAACTTCATTTGCAGGTTCAATTGGAATTATTGGAATTGCCTTAATTCTTTCACTTTCAAATGGGGTTAATCAATATATACAGTCAATTGAAGAAGAAACTCTTTCAGAGTATCCATTACAGATTCAAAGTACAGGTTTTGATATAACGTCAATGATGACTGATACACAGCCTAATCAGAATAATGAGGAAAAAGATGATACTAAAATACATGTATCACAAATGATTACAAATATGTTCTCGAAAATAGGTTCTAATGATTTGACTTCATTAAAGAAGTATCTTGATAGTGGAAAAAGTAATATCAAAGAGAATACTAATTCAATTGAATATACTTATAATGTTGCGCCACAAATTTACAGTACTAATACTGATTTAATTCGTCAAGTAAATCCTGATAAGTCATTTTCATCATTAGGACTAGGCTCATCAGCCAATTCAAATAGCCTAATGTCTTCGATGATGAGTACGGATGTATTTTATCAAATGCCAAGTAATACAAGCCTTTATGAAGATCAATATGATATTAAAGCTGGAAATTGGCCAAAGAATTATAATGAATGTGTTCTAGTGTTAACTAAAAATGGAAATATTAACGATTTTATGCTTTATACTTTAGGCTTACGTGATTATTCAGAACTTGATAAAATGATTGAACAGTTTTCAAAAGAAGAAACCGTTAATGTGCCTACAGATATTAAGTCATATTCTTATAAAGATATTTTAGGAATAGAGTTTAAACTTGTTAATGCCTCAGATTATTATCAATATGATAGTAAATATAATGTTTATAAAGATAAAACTGATGATGAAAATTATATGAAAAATCTGATTCAAAATGGCGAGAATATTAAAATCGTTGGAATTGTACAGCCTAAAGATTCTGCCAGCGCAACGATGTTACAATCTGGAATTGGATATCCTGCAGCGTTAACTAATCATGTAATTGAGCAGGCAGCTTCAAGTGAGATTGTTAATAAACAAATAAGTAATCCTAATATTGATGTTTTTACAGGAAAAGAATTCAGTGATAAAAATAGCAATCAATTAGATATGAACTCTTTATTTACTGTCGATGGAGAGATGATGAAGAAAGCTTTTTCATTTGATCAAAATAAACTTTCTTTTGATATGGGAGATTTAGATTTAAGTCAGATTAAACTGGATTCAGCTTCTTTACCGAGTATTAATATGGATAACATTTTTGCTAATATGAAAGTCGATATTCCTAAAGAGAATATTGAGAGTTTTACGCAGGCAGTTATGACACAGTTTCAACAATATTTAAAAGATAATGGATTAATCGATCCAACTAAAATGAATGAATACTTTATGGCATTTTTACAAACTGATCAGGCTCAAAAATTAATGCAGGATGAGATGATCAAACTTCTCCAGTCAAGTGGGGCAACTGAACAGTTTCAAGCTCAGTTGGAAAGGCAAATGCAAACAGTAATGACTCAATATACCGAAACGATCACTAAATCATTACAACAACAAATAAGTACACAAATAACTGAGCAAATGGGAAATCTTGCTAATAGTATGCAAGATGCGATAAAGATTGATACAAGTGTTTTTGCCCAAGCGATAAAAATGAATATGAATGAAGAAGAGCTCTCAGAATTAATGATGTCATTAATGACCACTGAGTCTTCTTCATATGAGGGGAATCTTAAAAATCTAGGATATGCTGATTTTGATAAGCCTAGTGCAATAAATATTTATCCTAAGGATTTTGAAACGAAACAGGAAGTAATCAATATTTTAGATAGTTATAATGAAAATATTAAAAAGATTGATGAGGATAAAGTAATTTCATATACTGATTATGTTGGGACATTAATGTCTTCAGTTACAGATATTATAAATGTGATTAGTTATGTATTAATTGCTTTTGTCGCTATTTCATTAGTAGTATCTTCTATTATGATAGGAGTTATCACTTATATTAGTGTTCTAGAGCGAAAAAAAGAAATTGGAATTTTAAGAGCGATTGGTGCTTCTAAGAAAAATATTTCACAAGTCTTTAATGCAGAAACTTTTATTATTGGATTACTAGCTGGAGTATTAGGAATAGGGATAACTTTGATTCTACTTATTCCGGGGAATGCATTAATTCATGAAATAGCTGGTAATACTAGTGTTAGTGCAACATTACCAATCATGGGAGCAATTATTCTAATTGTATTAAGTGTCTTGTTGACTTTGCTAGGTGGTTTGATTCCGTCTAAGAAAGCAGCATTAGAAGATCCTGTAACAGCTTTAAGAAGTGAATAGGATTTAAAAGAGTTTCCTTAACAAGAAACTCTTTTATTTTTGTATTTATTGAAAAGTATAATAATCAAGTGATAAAAAATATAAAAAAACAAAAATATTTATTAAATCAATATTTTTTAATCTCTATAATGATAATTGTCGATAGAATGAAATACGTATTTCAAAAAAAATAAGGAGAATATATGGAAAAGTTAGAGAAATTATTGAATAGATTTATTGGACCAATCGCTAAGAAGATGAGTGAGAATGATACAATTCAGTCTGTAGCAGAGGGGTTTATGAGAACTGGGCCTGTCACTTTTGGAGTATGTATATTTGTTATTTTGGGGAATTTACCCTTTACTGGTTATTCGGATTGGTTAACAAACGTTGGTCTTAAAGTACATTTTGATGCTATTTCAAATGCTAGTTTAAATATTTTAGCTTTATATGTTTCATTTACAGTTGCTCATTCTTTTGCCAAAAGAAAAGGCGATAATGCTTTATCTTGTGGAATTTTATCATTATTAAGTTTCCTGATTATAATTCCTCAAACAGTAGCTGGAGTTGAAGGGGATATAACAGCTTTTGATATAACCTATTTAAGCGGTACAGGGATTTTAGTGGCTTTGATTTTTGCTATTATCGTAGGACATTTGTTTCATTATTTAGCTGGTAAAGGATTAAAATTTAAAATGCCAGAAGGGGTTCCACCAATGGTTAGTGAATCTTTTGAACCAATTTTTATATCAATGATCATAGTTACTTTTGCTTTCGTAGTTCGAGTTGGTTTTGGTTATACTCCATTTGGAAATTTCTTAAGTTTTTTCGATCAAACAATTGGAGCCTTCATTATTAAAATTGGATTATCATTACCGACAATCTTCTTATTATATTTTGTTGCTAATTTATTATGGTTCTTTGGAATTCATCCAAATACGGTATATAGTGCATTTGTACCATTACAAATGACACTAATTATGACAAATATTGCTGATGCTCAAGCAGGAAAACCATTAACTTATTTAACAATCACTTTAGTTTCACTGTTTGCATCTTTTGGCGGTAATGGTAATACACTTGGATTATGTTTATCGATGTTTACAGCGAGAAGTGAGAGATATAAGAAGATGCTAAAATTAGCTTTTATTCCTAATTTGTTTAATATCAATGAACCATTGATTTTTGGGATGCCAGTAATGTTGAATCCTGTTTTCTTTATTCCAATGGTTTTCTGTAATGTTGTAATGGGCTTTATTGGTTTGTTTGCAACCCAAATTTTTACATTTACATACAATCCGGCTATGTCATTATTACCATGGACAACTCCATTTTTTGTAAAAGCATTTTTAGCAGGAGGAATTTCATTATTGATCATGGTACTAATTTTATTGGTAGTAAATACTTTAATGTATTATCCATTTTTTAGAATTGCTGATAAGAAAGCCTACGAAGAAGAGCAATTAGCGAAAGTTGGTGGAAAAATTGAGTAAGTTAAGTAAAGATTTTTTATGGGGAGGTGCAATTGCTGCAAATCAGGCTGAAGGAGCATATGATGCCGATGGTAAGGGGTTATCTTTAATGGATATTGCGACTAGTGCCAGCAAAGATGTTTCACGACAGTTTACAGATGGGATTAAAAAAGGAATTTATTATCCTAATCATGAGGGGATAGATTTTTACCATAAATATAAAGAAGACTTAGCTTTATTTGAAGAAATGGGTTTCAAATGTTTTAGGACCTCAATCGCTTGGAGCCGTATTTTCCCTAATGGTGATGAAAAGCTTCCTAATGAATTAGGTTTAAAATATTATGATGATTTATTTGATGAGATGATTAAACGAGGAATGGAGCCGGTTGTAACTATTTCTCATTATGAAATGCCGTTATATTTAGCTAAGCAATATGGTGGCTGGGCTAATCGTAAGTTAATTGATTTTTATTTGAATTTTTGTGAAGTAATTTATAAACGATATAGTGGTAAAGTTAAATATTGGATGACTTTTAATGAAATTAATTCAGTTATTTTTATGCCGGAAGTCGCAGGAATTATTGGCCGTGAACAAGCAGATTTTAAACAACGAAGTTTTCAGGCTGCACATCACCAGTTTGTTGCTAGTGCGAAAGCTGTTAAATTGGGACATCAAATTGATTCAAAAAATATGATTGGATGCATGGTATTAACTTTGATCAAGTATCCTCTTACAGCAAAACCTGAAGATGTGCTATTAGCTGAAGAAAAAATGCGTTATGGAACATTTGCGTTTAGCGATATACAAGTTCGTGGACATTATCCTAATTATGTAAAAAAACTAATACAAAAAATAGATTTAAAAATTGAAGTAAAGCCGGATGATTTAAAAAGTTTGAAAGAAGGTTGTGTTGACTTTGTTGGATTTTCATATTATTCTTCATCGGCTGCATCAACGGATACTAATGTTGAAACAACAGCTGGAAATATAGTTTCCGGGGTTAAAAATCCATATTTACCGACTAGTGAATGGGGCTGGCAAATTGATGCCAAAGGATTACGATATATCTTAAATCGATTTTATGAGCGTTATGAAATCCCGTTATTTATTGTTGAAAATGGCCTCGGATATGATGACCAGGTGGATGAGAATGGCTATGTTGAAGATGATTATCGGATTACTTATTTAAAAGAACATATTAAAGAAATGAAAAGTGCTATTCTTGAAGATGGTGTTGACGTAATTGGCTATACACCCTGGGGATGTATTGATCTTGTCTCTGCAGGGACTGGAGAAATGAAAAAACGTTATGGTTTTATCTATGTTGATCGTGATGATCAGGGAAATGGAACATTAAAACGTAGTAAGAAAAAATCATTTGCCTGGTATAAGAAAGTTATTGCTACTGATGGAGAAGATTTATGAATATAGCAGTTTTTGATGTCGGTGGTACATTTATTAAACATTGCCTGATGATTGATGGTAAAATAACGCAAGCTGGCAAAATACCAACTCCTCAAGATAGTCAAGAAAGTTTCTTAAAAGCAATTAAAGCAGTTTTAGATAAAATGAGCAATATTGAAGGAATTGCCTTTTCGTTGCCAGGGGTCATCGATGTTTATCGGCAGTATATTTATGCGGGTGGGAGTCTAAGATATAACGATCACTGTGATTTGAAAGAATGGGAAAATTATTTTAATTTGCCTATTCAGGCTGAAAACGATGCTCGGTGTGCAGCCATTGCAGAACTTGAACAAGGAAATATGCAAGGCATTCAAAATGGTTTAGTACTTACTTTTGGAACTGGGGTAGGTGGTGGAATTATTATTAATGGTGATATTTTTAAAGGAAGTCATTTGATTAGCGGCGAAGTTAGTATGATTTTTGCACATAGAATCAGTGATGTAACTAATCATCATCTTTTTGGAGCATTGGGTAGTATTAAAAACCTAATTGATAAAATAGCAGCTGCTAAAGGTGTTAAAACGGATGATGGCAGATTGATCTTTGATTGGATCAAAACAGGTGATTTGATTAGCTGTGAGCTTTTTGATGACTATTGTGATGATGTGATTTGGCAGCTTCATAATATTCAATGTATCCTAGATCCACAACGCATTTGTATAGGGGGTGGAGTTAGTGAAAATCAAATTTTTATTGATGGAATTAAGACGGCAGTAAAACGATTTTATCAATCATTGCCTATTCCATTTCCTCAGCCAGAGATCGTTAAGTGCAAGTACTGTAATGATGCTAATATGGTAGGCGCTTATCTTCACTATTTAAGAAAAAACGATGAGAGATAAACTTTCATCGTTTAACTATTTTTATATTGAATAGGGCTTTTTCCAACAATTTGTTTAAAAACTTTATTAAAGTGACTTTGACTTGAGAATTGTAAAATATCAGCAATTTGAGCTAAAGAGTATTGAGAGTTTTTAATTAAAAATTGAGCTTCTTGGATTTTTTTATGATTAATGTATTGTTTAATTGATTGACCGGTTGTTTTTTTGAATTGGGTTGATAAGTAAGTAGTATTCATCTCTGTTACCTTGGCTAAATCTAATAAAGTAATATTCTTATGTAAATTATGAGAAATATAGTTTTTGCAAATTTTTACCCAATAGGGATTTTGAATATTTCGATAACGTTTAACTAATTGTGTAAAATCAATGATTGCGTCAGAAATAAGTTTGTGAAGTTGATTAATAGTATTAGACTGGTCGACTTTAACAA
Source organism: Erysipelatoclostridium sp. MSK.7.34 (assembly GCF_019041935.1). NCBI lineage: Bacteria > Bacillati > Bacillota > Erysipelotrichia > Erysipelotrichales > Coprobacillaceae > Thomasclavelia > Erysipelatoclostridium sp. MSK.7.34. The sequence goes on along the minus strand of NZ_JAHPYJ010000009.1, from coordinate 29,196 downwards.
TATACACATCACTTAACGAATAAGCTTTATCGACAGGAACACCGATACTGATTACTCCACGAGTAAATACCGCGATAGCTGCAACAACTTTATATTTAGCTGACTGAAGCTGATTTTTAGATAAATGACGTTCATCTTTGATTTGAAGCAGTTCAATCATTAAGATTCTAGCACTGGTACTATCCTCATTTTGAATATAATTTAGAATTTTTTGTTCATAAGTATAACTAAATTCATGCAAAGGTGTTTCGCGAATTTGAAAGATTTCTTTTTCAAGAGAATTTTCTTGTTTTAAAGGATTATCCTTAGAACCTTTAAAAGTAATTTTTAGTAATTTAGAATCAAGAATTTTACCAGTAATTATTTGATAAATAAAAATAAAATGATTTTTTGTTTCTACAGTAATGCTGGGGAGATTAAAGAAATCATCTAGCGTATACGATGAGATTACATGTTGAAATAACTCGTACTCAGCAGGTGAATCTTGGGTTGTTATTTTTCGATTAAAAATAGGTCCTACACAAATATAAGGAATTTCATCTAGCTTAGTACAAAAAAAGAAATATGTGGCATTTTGATGAAAGTGAATATATATTTCATGCTGTTTCATAATTGTAAAATTGAAAATTTGTTGAAAATAATTTATTTCTAATTTTAAAAATTTTTTTGGAGAAGCAATGATCTTTAAATCAGGAGAAATTAAAAATAGTGGAGTATTTAAATTTTGATAAATAGTGGGAAGTAGATTGATTAATTCTTGTTTCGTTTGAATCATAAAATCATCCTTTCAATATTATTGTATAATGATTTGTTTTTAGAAGATATAAAATTTTAAGAAAAGAGGATAAAAAATGTTTAAAAATAATTTTTTATGGGGTGGAGCTACTGCTGCTAACCAGTTTGAAGGTGGTTATAATTTAGGAGGACGTGGCCTTGCGACATCGGATACTAAAACAAATGGGTCAATGAATAAAAAACGAAAACATAGTTTTTTAGATTCTAATGGTAAGATTGTTTATTTACATGGTAGTGAAAAAATTCCCCAAGCTTATCAAAGTGTTATTGATGAGAAAATGTATTATCCAAGTCATAGAGCAGTGGATTTTTATCATCGTTATGAAGATGATATTGCTTTACTTGCTCAAATGGGTTTTAAGTGTTTTAGAATGTCAATATCATGGACACGTATTTATCCTAGGGGAAATGAAAGCTCACCTAATCAAGCAGGTCTAGATTTCTATGATCATATTTTTGACGAGTGTTTGAAATATGGAATAGAACCAATTGTTACTCTTAATCATTTTGATATGCCAATTTATTTGGCTGATCATCAAAATGGCTGGTTAAATCGGCAAACTGTTGAATATTTTATACAATATTGCAAAACTGTTTTTAAATATTATCGGGGCAAAGTAAAATATTGGATGACTTTTAATGAAATTAATTTGTTAAGGGGATATGATACATTGGGAGTACATGAAATGACCCCCGCTCGCTACTATCAAGCCTTACATCATATTTTCGTTGCTAGTGCAAAAGCAGTTATTTTAGGACATAAAATAGATTCAAATAATCAAATTGGGATGATGTTGGCAAATATTCTTACATATAGTGAAACTTGCAATCCTAGAGATGTTGCTTTAGAATTAGATGTTTCGCGTAAATTAAAATATTTTTACAGTGATGTTCAATGTCGAGGATATTATCCTTCTTATATTGTAAATTCTTTAAAACAGCAAGGGATAACGATTAACAGTTTAGAAGATGATGATAACCTTTTAAAAAATGGTTGTGTTGATTATATTGGTTTTAGCTATTATAATTCTGGAGTAGTAACAACTCGCAAGGATGCCGAAATGACATTAGGCAATGGTATTAAAATGGCAGCAAATCCTTACTTAAAAGAAAGTGAGTGGAAATGGCCAATTGACCCGATAGGATTAAGAATTTCCTTAAATTTATTATGGGATCGTTATCAAAAACCATTATTTATCGTTGAAAATGGTTTAGGTGCAAATGATCAAATTGCTGAAGATGGAAAAATCCATGATGAATATCGCATTGATTATTTAAGAGAACATATTATTGAAATGAAAAAAGCTGTAGATGAAGATGGAGTAGAATTAATTGGGTATACACCATGGGGATGTATTGATTTAGTTTCAGCGGGAACTGGAGAAATGAAAAAACGATATGGTTTTATTTATGTTGATATGGATGATAATGGTAAAGGAACATTAAAAAGAAGCTGCAAAGAGTCATTTTATTGGTATCAAAAAGTAATTAAAAGTAATGGCGAAAGCTTAAGCTAGCTTTAATTGTAAAAAATATGATATAATTTTTATACAAGTTTTTTGGGAGGATAATATATGTTGTTGAAACAAATGAAATATTTTATTAGTGTAGTCGAGTGTAATAGTTTTACAGAAGCAGCTGAACAATGTTATATATCTCAATCTGCAATTTCCCAACAAATTAAAGCATTAGAGCAGGAATTAGGTGTTGATTTGATCAAACGTAATAATCGACAATTTACCTTGACTCCTGCTGGTGAGTATTTTTATCGTCATGGAGTGGAGCTGGTAAGCGAAATAGATAATTTAAAGAGAGAAACTGTACGTCGCGGACAAGATCAGGAGTTATCTTTAAAGATAGGATATTTAAGATGTTATGGAGCTCAAGAATTACATCATGCAATCGCTAAATTTAGCAAAACATATTCCGAGGTATCACTATCAATTGTTAATGGAACTCATGAGGAGTTATATGATCTTTTACGCTCTGGACAAGTTGATTTGGTAATCAGTGATCAACGACGAGCATTTAATGATGATTATTACAATTATGAGTTATTGTATAGTGATTGTTATATTGAGATTTCAAGTCGGCATCCATTAAATCAGCGGGATATTCTAACAATTACTGATTTAAAGAGAAATACCTGTATTTTAATTTCAACTAAAGAACAACAAGAGGTTGAAAAAGATTTTTATCAAAATACACTTGGTTTTGCTAATCAATTTTTATTTGCTGATACTTTAGAAGAGGGACGTTTAATGGTTGTAAGTAATCGAGGATTTATGCCAATTGAAGCAGTTGGAACATTACCACCACCTGCGACTGGAATTACACGAATTCCACTTTATCACCATCACAAGCCATTACAACGTAATTATTGTGCCTTTTGGCATAAGGAAAAGACTAATTATTATATTGAAGAATTTGCTGAATTACTACGTAATTTATTAAATAATGATTAAATATGGCTTATTATATTTTTAGAACTCTTTGGAGTTCTTTTTTCATATAAGTTTTACTTATGAGAATGATTAGCAATTAAAATTGTTATAGTTTTATTAATATTTTAAAATATAACTGTAAAAGAAAGGGTGAGTAAGATGAAAAAAAGTTTGATTGTATACTTTTCGCATCGGAAAGAAAATTATGTAGCAGGTGCTATTAAAGATTTAAAAATAGGGAATACGGAAGTGATTGCTAAAAAAGTTCAAGCCATAATAGGAGCAGAATTATTTGAAATTCATCCTCTTCATGAATATCCGTCTAAATATGATGAGTGTACAAAATTAGCTAAAGATGAACTAGAGACTAATGCAAGACCAAAAATAATAAATATTATTAGTCATTTTGAGGAATATGAAAATATTTATCTTGGCTATCCAAATTGGTGGTCAACGATGCCGATGTGTCTTTGGACTTTTTTAGAAAGTTACGATTTCACCAATAAACACATATATCCATTTTGTACTCATGAAGGAAGTGGGTTAGGTAAAAGTATTAGTGATTTAAATAAAATTTGTCCTAATGCAATAATTCATCAGGGATTGGATATTTTTGGTAGTCAAGTATTTGACAGTGACGAAAAAATATTTAAGTGGTTAAAGGAGAATTGAAATATGGCAATAACTAAAAATGCTCAAAACTATCATGAACGAATGTTTCCAGGCTATGAGTCAAAATTATTAAAAACAGATCCAGAATTTATTGAATTATTTGATAATTTCGCATTTGACGAAGTAGTTAATCAAAATGATTTAGATGATAAAACAAGTATGATTGCAATTTTAGCAATGCTTCTAGGCTGCCAAGGTATTGATGAATTTAAAGCGATGCTGACTGCTGCGTATAATTTTGGTGTAACACCAATTGAAATGAAAGAAATTATTTATCAAGCAACAGCTTATTTAGGGATTGGGAGAGTATTTCCTTTTTTACACGTAGTTAACGATTTTTGTACTAAAAATGGTATTACTTTACCTTTACAAGGACAATCTACGACTAATCAAAGCAATCGTTTAGAAAAAGGAATACAAGCACAGGTTGATATTTTTGGTCAAGATATGTGTGAATTTTATAAAAGTGGAACAGCAGATATAAAACACATCAATTATTGGTTAACAGATAATTGTTTTGGAGATTATTATACTAGAAAAGGCTTAGATTACAAACAGCGTGAAATGATTACATTTTGCTTTTTAGCAGCACAAGGAGGGTGTGAGCCACAGTTGGTATCACATATTGAAGCAAATATTAGATTAGGGAACGATAGAGCTTTTTTAATAAAGGTGATTTCTAGAGGAATTCCTTTTCTTGGATATCCAAGAAGTTTAAATGCTTTACGTTGTATTAATGAAGTAATAAAATAATTTAAAAAGTATATGGGATTCCATACAAATAATGAGGAGGTAGGAAAAGTGAATAAGGAAGTTATGATCGTAACCGGTGCTGGTCAGATTAGTATGGCTATTGCAAGAAGACTTGGATATGGTAAAAAAATTATTATTGGTGATAAAAATATTGATAATGCTAATAGGATTACAAAGATAATGAATGATGCTGGCTTTGATGTAATACCAGTTGAAATGGACTTATCATCTAGAAAGTCTATTTTAAAGATGATTAAGGTTGCTCAGAATTATGGGGAAATTAGTATGCTTGTTAATGGAGCAGGAGTTTCACCTAGTCAAGCATCGATTGAAACAATTTTAAAAGTTGATTTATATGGAACTGCAGTTTTATTAGAAGAAATAGGTAAAGTAATAAAAGACGGTGGAGTTGGGGTGACGATTTCAAGTCAGTCAGGTCATCGAATGCCAGCTTTAGGAGTTGAAATTGATGAAATGCTGGCTATTACAGAAACGAATAAATTATTGGACTTAGAAGTACTGCAGCCACATAATATTCAAGATACACTTCATGCGTATCAGCTTGCTAAACGCTGTAATGAAAAAAGAGTAATGGCTGAGGCAATTAAATGGGGACAAAAGGGTGCTCGGATAAATGCCATCTCACCTGGAATTATTGTAACTCCATTGGCTATTGATGAATTTAATGGTCCAAGAGGAGATTTTTATAAAAATATGTTTGCAAAGTGTCCAGCTGGGCGGCCTGGAACGGCTGATGAAGTTGCAAATGTAGCAGAACTATTGATGGGACCCCAAGGAGCATTTATTACAGGTGCAGATTTTTTAATTGACGGTGGGGCTACTGCTGCATATTTTTATGGACCACTAAAACCAAAAAATAAAAGTTAATTTAAGGAGAAAAGTATGGAATATGTAAATTTAGGAAAAACAGGATTAAAAGTTTCTAAAATATGTTTAGGATGTATGGGATTTGGTGAATTAGATCGTGGGGGAATCCCTGGAAAAACTGCAGAAAAAGAAGCTCGAGAAATTATTAAATATGCGCTAGAACATGGTATTAACTTTTTTGACACAGCTAATTATTATAGTCTTGGTGCGAGCGAAGAAATTCTTGGACAAGCATTAAAAGATTATGCTAATCGAGAAGATGTTGTAATTGCAACTAAATTGTATTACCCAATGTTTGATGGTGTTAATGCAAAAGGATTATCACGTAAAGCTGTTTTTACAGAAGTTGAAAATTCGCTAAAGAGATTACAGACGGATTATATCGATCTGTATATTATTCATCGCTGGGATTATACTACTCCGATCGAAGAAACAATGGAAGCGTTGAATGATTTAGTAAGAATGGGGAAAATTCGTTATATTGGAGCTAGTGCGATGTATGCTTGGCAGTTTGTGAAAGCTAATAGTATTGCAGAAAAGAATGGATGGGCAAAATTTATTAGTATGCAGAATATGTATAATTTAGTGTATCGTGAAGAAGAAAAAGAAATGATTCCAATGTGTCAATACGAAAATATTGCTCTTACACCATTTTCACCACTTGCTCACGGTGTCTTTAATAAGGCGGTTGATACTCCGCGGACAGATGGCTGTGGTAAACTGCAAAATGATTATCAATTAGCTCATGATTGCGAAATCATTAAAAGAGTTTATGAATTAGCTAAAAAATATCAAAAACCAACTAGTCAAATTGCTTTAGCATGGGTTTTAAGTAAGCCATATATTACATCGCCGTTAGTAGGTAGCTCTAAAATTAAATATTTAGAAGATGCTTTACAAGCACTAGATATCGTCCTGACCCCAGATGAGATAGCATATTTGGAAGAACCATATGTGCCACACAATCAATATGGTTTTAGATAATTAATAGAAATAAAAGATTATGAACTTATCCATAATCTTTTATTTTAGACTTAATAAACCCCTTGACTTAAAGTAAAGTTGAAGGGCTATGATAATAAAAAGAAAATTAATAAAAAATGAAAGAGGAAGCCTATATGAAAAAGATAGTCGTTATATCATCAAGTCCTAGAAAAAATGGTAATAGTGAAATTTTAGCTGATCAATTTATCAAAGGTGCGACGAGCGTGGGACACAAAGTAATAAAAATCAATTTAGCAAATTATAGAATTGCTCCATGCCTAGCTTGTGAATACTGTCGAGGACATCACAATAGGTGTGTTTTAAAAGATGATGCGAATAAGGTAATTGAGGAAATTGTTAATACTGGTGTATTTGTAATGGCAACACCAGTTTATTTTTATAGTTTGAGTGCACAGCTTAAAATTTTAATTGATCGTATGTTTGCACGTGAATATGAAATCAGAAATAGCCCTAAACGAAAAACAGCTTATTTAATTTTAACAAGTGGAAGTACTGATCGTGAACAAATGCATGGAACAATTGAAAGCTTTAGAGGGTTTATTAAGGTGCTCAAAAAGGTGGATGAAGGAGGAATTATTTATGGTTTAGGAGCATTTAATAAAGGTGATGCTTACACACACCCAAGTTATGATGAAGCTTATCAAATGGGTTCAACAATATAATTAATTAGATTTCTTATCAGGAGGAATAAAATAGAAAATTATTATAACTATTTTGTAAATAAAGGAAATCATCCAAATAAACTAGATATTTTAAAAGAAGAACATAAATATATTTTTGAATATTTTAATCTCCAGACTGCTGCTTTGATTATGGATAAAATAATTGATGAAGCTAAATATTATAATCGACCATTTGCTGCAAGAATAGTTTATAACAATAAAATAATCAGGCGATGTTTTGTTAATAGTTATAATGAAAAAAGTATTAAATGGTTAGGCCGTAAAGAGCGGGTATGTCTTGAAACAAAACATTCCTCGTATTTTATTTTTCTTGATAATATAGATACCCATAATTATAATCAAATGATTTTTGATGAAGAATATGGTCTTTGTGGGGGAAGTTTTCCTATATTTATAAAAGGAGTACCAGCAGGGGCAATTACTGTTACTGGATTAAGACCTCATGAAGATCACCAAGTCATTGTAAAAGCATTGGAAAAGTTATTTTAATCAGTCATTCATTAGGGTCAATTATGATATTTTTAAGAATTAAGAATAAGATGGATATAGTTTTTGATGCCAATTGATCTAAAAAATAGATAATGTTTATTTAAGGTGAAAACAATTATTATAGCTACAGTTTTAGGAATGATCATTAATGACTATTTTTTACCAAAACCAATTCTTAATTTTATATTGATTGGAATGATACTTTCAGCTGTTTTTGCAAATATGTTTAGTGAGTCTGAACTATCTTCACTAATGCATGAGTTTAATCCAATATTATGAATTGCACGATTAGGGGTAACTTTGATTAGGTGTCCTGCTACAGTCATTAAATATCTTGGTTTTACACTATTACCACATTCTTGAGTATCTTTAGTATTTACTGGAATTGCTGTTTCAACTCCAGCTGCTTAGATTATTCAAAGAACGATTGCTACTGCCGCAGTGATTAATGAATTGATTGGTGTAATATTTGCAAAAAAAAAGGTTTTGAATGGGCCGGAGAATTAACATATAAAAAGGTTTAGGCATATTCTAAGAATACGCCTTTGAAATTTTTTGAATCAGTTAATGCTTTGCTATTAAGAGTTTAAAATAGTTAGATATTCTTTCATGTGTCTTTAAAAAATATAATTGGGAAATACGTTTCATTAAGAATAGAATAAAGGTTGTTCTTAATAATATCAAGAATAATTTTTAAATCATTATCAGCTAAATTTATGTTATGATTAGTATATATTTTTTAAAGACTGTAAGAGAAAGATTTTATGATCAATAATTTATAAGTTTCCAATTTGGCATAAGCATTCCTCTACTTTTTTATAAAATGCTTATCTTAACTGTATATTTATACTATACTGTTAAGAAAATAAAACAACAATATTCAATATCTTTAGATTTATTTAATCATAGATAAATTTGTAATCATTGTATAAAATTGGGAGGAATAATTATGCCAATAAAATATAGAAATACCCTAAGATCTAAAGCTTTGAACAAAGAGGTGCTTATTGAATTATTGAAGAAGAAACCTACACGTAAGATTATAGTCACTGATAATATTAAAAGTGCTAGTATTAGTCGTAGGACTTTTTATGCACATTATTAAGATACAATAGATTTGTCAGAAAGCTTTCAAAAAGAATTTTTGGCTTAACCAAGCAGCTTTACTGAAAAAATAAAGGACGAGGATTAAATGATAAAATAGATCTATTACTCAATGAGGTAATAAGTATCTTAAAAAAGATTATGAAACATATAAGATTTTAGTGAATCAAGATTTTTCATTTTCTTTTTATCAAGATATTAAGAAAGTTATTATTTTACAATTATTAAAAGAGTATTCATGTAGTCAAGAAGTTCGACAAACTTTAAATATTTTTATTTTAGGGCTTGTTGTGTTATTGAGAGAATGGTTAGAAAATCCTGATCTTGAATCGATGGAGGAATATGGGAAAAACTTTTCTTGTCCTCATAAAACTATTTTTAGTAGTAAATCTAGTATAATTTAGATATTTTCATAGTTAATTATGATAATTCAGACATAAATTTTTTTATTTAGAAAAAAAGTTAAATACATTTTAATTAATAGTATAATCGTATTAATTATAAAAATATTGGAGGGTATTATGACAAAGAAAATTATTTTTTTTGATGTTGATGGAACTTTAGTAGATGTTCGACCATCACAAGAATATATTCCTGCTTCGACCGTTAAGGCTGTCCAAGCGACAAGAGCTAAAGGAAATTTATGTTTTTTGTGTACGGGAAGAAGTAAAGCTGAGATTTTTGATCATATCATGGATGTTGGTTTTGATGGAATTATTGGAGCTGGTGGTGGTTTCGTTGAAATTGGAGATCGAATGTTATATCACAAACAAGTTTCTCACACAGCAATCAACCATGTTGTTGATTATTTTGAGGCTAATGAATTTGATTATTACATTGAAAGTAATGGTGGATTATATGCAAGTAAGAATTTAATTCCACGATTAGAAAGAATAATGTATGGGGATTTGGAAAATGATCCAGTTGCACGTAGAACTAAAGCTGAAACTCCTAATCATTTTATTGGATCATTAAAAGAAGGTTATGATCTTCATCGTGATGATGTTAATAAGATTTGTTTTTTGGAAAAAGATAATTTCCCTTTTGAAAAAATAAAAAAAGAATTTGAGCAAGAGTTTAATGTAATTCATTGCACTGTTCCTATTTTTGGTGATAACAGTGGAGAGTTATCGGTTCCTGGAGTTAACAAAGCTTCAGCTATTAATGCTTTGATTGATGAGTTAGGTATCCCTAAAGAAAATACATATGCTTTTGGTGACGGATTAAATGATGCAGATATGCTGGAATTTTGTCAATATGGGATTGCGGTAGGTAATGCTAAAGAGGCATTAAAAGAAATTGCTGATGAAGTGACAGACGATATTAAAGATGATGGTATTTATAATTCAATGAAAAAATATGGTTTAATTGACTAAAAAGTCCTACGTTATGTAGGATTTTTATTTTAAAGACTCTAAATGAATAACTTAAATATGTTATAATAAAGGAGTTATTAAAGGGAGAAAATGTATGGAAAGTAAAAATAATAATTTAAAAGATTTGATTGTATCTGGAAGTTATACAGCTTTTATTAAAGGCGATGACTGGGGATGCGGTGTCAATAAAATATTGCTAAGTCTCGATCATAAAATTGATCAGGTTAATAATCTGAGTTTTGTGGTTAAAGAGAAGAAGTTGACTACAGATTATTGTGATACGCTATATCCGATTATTGAAAGTATTATTTATAGAACTGTAACAAATGTTTATTTAGTAGACTATAGTGGTCAAATAACTAGTGAACCATCTAATTTTATTATGATAGAAATGAAAATCAGTCCAGCAGAAGGAAATCCATTATTGTTTTCAATGCAGACACAATATAATACATATAATGATTTATATGAATTGGACATCATGATAGCTGATGGACATGAAATGACCTCATTAGGTCAAAAAGTTAAACAAATAAATATTGCTAAAAAAATGAAAGATAAGATTACTAGTGCAGATCTGTTTGAAGAAGCGTTATATGAATCTTGTGATGGAGTGAGTTATAAATATGCTGCTTATAATCCTGTGCAAGCAAGTGATACTTTGGTTGTTTGGTTACATGGGCTAGGTGAGGGAGGAACAATTAATACTGATCCTTATATTACTGTATTAGCTAACAAGGTTAGTTCATTAGCGGGTCAAGAGTTCCAAAATACGATTGGTGGGGCTAATATTCTGGTACCTCAGTGTCCAACTTTTTGGATGGATAAAACTGGTGATAGTTTAGCAACTAAATTTACGGAAGCAGATGGGACTTCATATTATTGTGATTCTTTACATGAATTGATTAATTTTTATCGAAAAGAAACTAAAAGTGAGAAAGTTATTATCACAGGATGTTCAAATGGTGGCTATATGACAATGTTGATGGCACTTAAGTATGGTAAAGAATATAATGCCTATGTGCCAATTTGTGAAGCTTTTTTAAATGAAAAAATATCTGATGAAGAAATTAAACAATTAAAAAAATTGCCAATATTCTTTATTTATTCCAGAGATGATGATGTCGTAGCCCCTGAAACCCATGAATTGCCAACGATTAGGCGCTTGTTAGGGGCTGGGGCCAGCAACGTTCATACTTTTGTTTCAAAGCATGTTATTGATACTTCTGGGCGTTTTAATGATAAAGATGGAGAGCCATTACGATATAGTGGTCATTGGTCATGGATTTACTTCTTTAATAATGAGGCAGTATTTGATCGTTGTGGAATTAGAGTTTGGCAATGGATGGCACAACAGTTAAAATAATCTGTAAAGGTAAAAAAGATAGTATCTCTAAAAATGGATGCATTAATTCAAATAAAAGGGTTGTTGTCTATATTTAATTAGATACATTTATTTTTTTAGTAGATTAATTTTTTTGTTACTCTGATAAAGACATATTTATTGATTATTACTTTAAGTTTATTCGTTGAATCGTTTATTATAACTATCGCATTTTACGTTTTTTTATTATATGAAAAGATTTATTAGTAATGTTTACAAAAGAATATTTTGTTAAAAATTAGGGTAATACTTTATATTTTATTGTATATAACTAAAAAATTATTAAAGATAGATAAGGAGGATAAAGATGAAAAAGAAGTATAGATTATTGACATGTTTATTGGTTTTTATGTTGGGGTTAACTGGATGTACTACAGATGGTTATAATATTCCGCAACCACAAGCTGAGGTTGTTCCTGAACATTCTGATTTAAATTTTGAAGATATGAGCTATGAGAGACCAGATATTGATGCAATAAATCAAAAAATAAATGATTTATTAGCGAAGGTAGTGCTAGAAGGAAATCAAGAAGAAATTTTAAAAGGATATGATGAAATATTAAATGATTTAAAAGAGGTTGATCAAATGGAGTCATTAGCATCTATAAAAAATAATATTGATTTGTCAGACTCTTATTATGAAGAAGAATGCCAATTTCTTACTAGTGCTTTTGTGAAACTAGATAATCGTATGAACGAATTAACCGAAGCTATTTTGACAACTTCATATAAAGATGCGTTTGTTAAAAAGATGGGAGAAGATTTTATCGAACGTTATGAGAAGAATAAGAAACTCAATTCTCCAGAAATTGAGGAACTAAGTGAACAAGAAACAGCGCTGATTAATGAATACAGTAAAACTGCTGCTAAAGAATATACTACGATGATCAATGGGCAGAGTAAAACAATTGATGACTTAGATTTTAATAAACAAGAAGATATTGACGGGTATTATGATATTTATGAACAAAAAAATAAAGAGTTAGGAACGATTTATAAAAAATTAGTCAGTATTAGAGTTGAAATTGCGAAAAAATTAGGATATGAAAATTATACGGATTATGCTTATGATTTGTTAGGTCGAGATTTTAGTAAAGAAGATGCAGAAAAATTTGAGGAAGCAGTTTTAGAGTATGTGGCACCACTAGCAGCAAAGATGGATACAAAATATCAAGAAAAATTACAAAAATTGGATACTAGTGAAATTACAGTCGAATCTGGTTTTTCATATTTAAAAACAGCATTAAAACAGGAATTTCCTAAAGCAATGCAAGATGCTTATGATTATATGCAAAAACATCACCTTTACCAAATTGATGACGATTCAAATATGCTCCATGCTGGGTATACGACAATTATTGGGAATGAGCCATTTTTATTTATTAATACTTCAGACTACAAAGATCCTTCAACTTTATTTCATGAATTTGGGCATTATTACAATTTTTATTTGATGGGAGGAACATCTTGGAATGATGGTAATAATCTCGATATTGCCGAGATTCATTCACAAGCATTTGAGCTGTTGATGTTTGAATATTATGATGAAATATACGGTAGTGATGCAAAACTAATGGAGATAAAGGTTATTAATGATATGTTAAATAGCATCTTACAAGGATGCATAGAAGATGAATTTCAACGAAAAGTTTTTGAAAATCCAGATATTTCATTAGAAGAAATGAATACTTTACATGGTCAAATTTATCAAAAATATATGGGTTATCCTTTAGAGTATGAATGGGTCGATATTCATCATCATTTTGAAACGCCGTTTTATTATATTAGTTATGCTACGAGTGCAGTTTCATCATTAGAATTATGGTTAGTAGGTACAAAAAATCGTGAAGATGCATTAAATGCATATCGCAATATGACTCAAAACACTCTCAATGTTGATTACTTAGATGCATTAAAAGACTCAGGTTTCAGTAATCCTTTTACATCTAAAGTAATTAAAAATATTTCTTCTGAAATAAAAAGAGAATTTTTATAATAATAAAAAGCCATTTATTTAGATGGCTTTTTAATTGAAGAATTTTTTGGTTTGTTTTTTGTTGGTGGGCTTGGTTTTATTGGTTGAATAGGTTTTATTATTTTTTTCATTATAACTAGACTCCTCTGTTTAATTATAGCACAGATAAAAATGAAAAATAATCAGTTTGTTTAAAAATAAATAGTCAAGATAATTAGATGACTTTAAAACTTTTCCATTGCCCTTGTAAATAACGTACTAAGATAAGAGCAGATTTAATAGCCCAATCGCCAACCATTGCTAATGCAATTCCAATTACACCAAGGTTCATCCAAACCCCAAAAATAAATGATAAGATGACACGACACACAACAGTTGAAAAAATTGAAGTATACATCGTGTATTTTACGTCACCAGCTGCTCTAAGGCCATTTGATAATGATGAGGCTATAGGGCATAATAAGGCATTAAATAGGTTATGAATAAAACATAAAATAATAATTAGTTTAATCGTTTCGTTCGATAAACTATACAATTTAAGAATGATAGGGGTAAATAGGAAAAATACAATATTCCAAATGATCCCGCCAATATAAGTGATTCTTAATAATTTTTTCATATAATAGTCCGCCGCTTCTTTATCACCGGCTCCCATACATTGACCGATAACAGTGATAAAAGCTGGTCCCATTGCAATACAAAAAAGAGCGGCCATTGACCAAAAGCTTTGTGCAACCCCGTTTGCAGCAATCTGGCTAGTTCCAAACATTGCGACAATACTACTTAAAGCAACTTTAGATAATTGAAATAAGCCATTTTCAATGCCGTTGGGAATAGCAATATTTAGGATACGCTTAATCATTTGAGCATTCCATTTAAAAATATCCTTAATGCGAATATAAATAATATTTTTCTGATTAAAAGATATAATTAATAAAATTAAAGCCGCAACGACTCGAGAAATTAGTGAAGGGTATGCGACTCCTGCAACACCTGCATGAAGAATAAAAATTCCAATAGCATTACCAATAATATTAATAATATTCATGATGATTGATACATACATGATAACATTTGTTTTAGACATACTTCTAAACAATCCGGCACAACTGTTATAGATTGCTAAAGCAGGAAAAGAAAAAGCAGAAATAACTAAATATTTTAAGCAGGCATCCATTACATCTGGAGCGACTTTTCCAAACAATAATGTTAGTAATTGTTCTCGAAAAATAACCGATAATACTAATAAAATAACTGAAATTATTGTTGTTATCATAACTAATTGACTAGCTGCTAACACTCCATTTTCCTTGTTTTTATTACCGATATATTGGCTGGCAACAACGGCACCACCAGATGCTAATGCAGTAAAGACAAGAATGAAGACCGTATTCAACTGGTTGACTAGTGAGACACCAGATACGGCTGCTTCACCAGCATAACTAACCATTAGAGTATCAGCTATCCCAACTAATAAGATCAATAATTGTTCAATGATCAAGGGGATGATTAGAGCTCGTAGATGCTTATTTGTAAAGATTTGCCGTTTTTTATCTAATTGTATTTTTGGTTCAATAAATTTAAACATATATATTCCTCCGTTTTTCATATAATACAACCTCGACTTGACTCTAAGTCAATTGTTTTTTTTATATAATGAAGAAAATAAAAAAGAGAAACTAATTGTTTCTCTAATAAGATTTATAAAAAATCCTGACATGAAACTAAAAGGTCTATTTTTGCCCATTGAGTTTTTTCATCAATACAGTTTCCCTCTTCAACAGAGGCGAAGCCACATTGAGGTGATAATGCAATATTTTTACCAATAATTCTTTTTGCTTCAAAATAACGTGTTTTTATTTCATCATATGTTTCTAGTTTAGGATTTTTAGTTGAAATTAAGCCAGCTACAAAAGTAACATTAGTATTTTTTAATCGTGCCCATGGTGTAAATGAACCTGAACGCTCATCATCATATTCTACAAAGAAGCCATCATATGGGATTTGACAAATGATAGGGGCAACAGTATCATATAAACCAGAAAAAAGAGGATAGCCTTTAAAATTTCCTTTACAAAAATGGTTAGCAATGGTCATGTCAATAGGTTTATTTTCTAATGCTTTTGTAGATACTTTTCTAAACCATTCTAAAATATCTTCTTTTTTGTATCCAAGTGAGCTTACTTTTAAAAGGAAATTATCATCAATCATATAGGTCCATGATGTATCATCAATTTGTAAATAACGACAACCATGATCATATAAATCTTTAATTGCAATTTGAAATGCTTTTCCAATATCATCGATAAGAGCATCAATATCACCATTATAATATGGTACCTCTTTTAAACCTAATTGAAGAAAATGATCAACTAAGATCATATTTGGTCCAGAGATACATTTTTTGGCCTCAATTCCAGGATATTTTGTTACTAGGTTGAATAAGTAGTCCCAAGCCTCGATTTCTGGATGATATTTATCTTTATCATAGGTTATTTTACCGTTGATCATTCCTAATTCAATGTGATTTGTTACACCATTTCTCGTTTTATCAAGATGTTGAGTTGTAAAGCCATTAAATTCTTTTAACCAGTCCAAATGCCACCATCTTCTTCTAAACTCGCCATCAGTGACAATTTTTAGTCCATGAGCAACTTGTTTATCGACAAGTTTAGCAATTTCATCATCTTCAATTTTTCTAAGTGTTTTTAGATCAATCTCTTGATTAAAATATTTTGCTCGTGCTTCTTTGATTTTTTCAGGTCTTAAAAAAGAACCAACAATATCATATTTTATCTTCAACATATTTTTGTTCTCCTTTTATTTTAATATAAATATTATAAAGAAAAATGGCATACTTTTATAATACTAAAAAAAGCTGTTTGGCTATAGGATGAAGCTATAGTGAATATTTCTAATTGACTTATAGTTCACTATAAGTTTTATAATTGAAATAAAGTATTATTTGAACAATTATGGAGGAGTATTAAGATGAAAGTAATTACAATTATAGTACCATCTAATCAATGTCATTTATTGATTAAGGAATTAGAAGCAGATTATTTTATTTTTAAAAAATTTGATAATTATGAAATTATGCAGGATTTTTCAATTTTATTGCTAAATATTTATGATTATCAATATAATTTAATAGAAGCTGCACTAAAAAAATTTGAAATGATAAATAAGCAAAAATGCTGTCTTTGTATTAGTAAATAATTTATATTATCTTTAAAAAAATTCTTGCGCTAAAGTATGCTTTAAGGCTTATAATAGTTTTGAAAGGAAGGGCAAAATATGGATAATAAGAAATTGGGATTTGGTTTAATGCGTTTACCTTCATTGGATCCTAATGATCCAGCGAAGATTGATATTGAACAAACAAAGCAAATGGTTGATCTATTTTTGGAAAGGGGATTTACTTACTTTGATACAGCTTGGATGTACTGTGGTTTTGCAAGTGAGAATGCTGCTAAAGAAGCATTAGTGGACCGCTATCCTCGTGATAGTTTTACATTAACAACAAAATTACATGCAGGATTTTTAAAATCAAAAGAAGATCGTGATCGCATTTTCAATGAGCAGCTAAAAAAGACAGGGGTAGAATATTTTGATTATTACTTATTGCATGATATTAATACCCATAGTATTGATACTTATAATGAATTAGATTGTTTTAATTGGATTGTTGAAAAGAAAAAACAAGGGTTAGTAAAGAAAATAGGTTTTTCTTATCATGATGGGCCGGAGTTACTGGATAAAGTTTTAACTGAGCACCCTGAATTTGAACTAGTTCAATTACAGATTAATTACTTAGATTGGGATAGTGCAGGAGTACAATCTCGTAAATGTTATGAAGTTGCGACAAAACATCATAAGCCAGTTATTGTAATGGAGCCGGTTAAAGGTGGAACATTAGCAAATGTACCTGAGGAAGTTACGAAAATGTTTAAGGACTATGCTCCACAAAGTTCAATTCCATCTTGGGCGATTCGTTTTGTTGCTAGTCTAGATAATGTAGTCATGGTATTAAGTGGTATGTCTAATATGGAACAATTGTTAGATAATACTGAATATATGGCTAATTTTAAACCTTTAAATGACAAGGAATACAAACTTATTAATAAAGCAGTTGCAGCTATTAATTCTACTATAAAAATTCCTTGTACGGGATGTTCGTACTGTACAGATGGTTGTCCAATGAATATTAATATTCCAAAATATTTTTCATTATATAATGCAGATTTACAAGAAGTAGCAGAAAAGGGCTGGACTCCACAAGGCGAATATTATGCAAATCTGACAAAAACGTTTGGTAAAGCAAGTGACTGTATTGCATGCGGTCAATGTGAGAATGTTTGTCCACAACATTTAAATATTATTGAAGGACTTCAAGAAGTGGCTGCTCATTTTGAAAAATAGGCTATAATAGAAGAATTAAAAGGTCTAAGTTGACTTTTTAGTTCTTTTATTTTTATTATATTCAATATTTGCTTATTATCATTACTTATAATAGAATAAAATTAGATGAGGTGGAAATATATGTTGATTGAACAAAAAATAGAACGTGCAAGATTATCTCAAAGCCAACAATTAATTGCTGATTATCTTCTGGAAAAAAGAAGTAATATAAAGGATATGACAATCAAGGAACTAGCTGTAGCAACATATACATCAACGGGAACGATTATCAGATTAGCCAAAAAATTGGGATATCATGGTTATGAAGATTTTAAGGCTGATTTTTTAAAAGAAGTTTATTATTTAGATACTCATTTTAAGAATATTGATCCCAATTTCCCATTTGTTAAAACTGATAATATTCAAAAAATTGCAAGTAAAGTAACATTACTTGCACAAGAGACATTATCAGATACATTAGCTTTGCTAGAGCATGATAATTTACAAAAAGCTCTTCGAATTATGCAGAAGGCCAATCAAATTCATTTAGCGGCAATTTCTTATTCTTTATTATTGGGACAAATTTTTAAATTAGACATGCTTAGAATTGGAAAAAATGTTAATATTTGTAACACTAATGGTGAAGAGTTATTTTTACCTGCGGTAATTAAAAATAATGATTGCATAATCATTATTTCGTATTCAGGAGAAATTCATAATTTATGTAGTTTGGCTAGGACTTTAAAAGGAAGAAGCGTGCCAATTATTGCAATAACAAGTTTAGGGGATAATGAGCTAAAAAAATATGCTGATGTTGTCCTTCATATTTCAACTCGCGAAAAATTATATTCAAAAATTGCTGGATATTCTAATGAAAATAGTATTAAACTAATTCTTGATATTTTGTATTCATGTTATTTTAATTTAATGTATGATGATAATTTAGCTCGACGAATTGCAATCTCGAAACAAGCAGAGGTGGGACGGGAGTCTACGTTAGAGATAATGAAAGAAGATAATACTCAAAGCGGAACGTAATTCCGCTTTTTTTATTTCAATTTATTAAAAAGCGTAATCTTGATACAACATTTCCTTTAATTCTTTAGTCTTTTAAAATAACTTGATAAAATTTATAATGTCGAGGAGGAAATAAGCATGGATAGTAATTTTTTATGGGGTGGCGCAAGTGCTGCTAATCAATATGAAGGCGGATATAATTTAGATGGTCGAGGTCTTAGTATTAATGATGTTGAGTTGGGAGCAGGACATGGAAAAATCAGGGAAATTCATGAATATGTGCATAAAGATACTTATTATCCAAGTCATATAGCTACAGATTTTTATCATCATTACCAAGAGGATATTGATTTAATGGCGGAGATGGGATTTAAATGTTTTAGAATGTCAATTGCCTGGTCGCGGATTTTTCCAAATGGAGATGATTTGGAATGTAATGAAGCTGGATTAGAATTTTATGATAAAATATTTGATGAATTAATCAAATATGGGATAGAACCAATTGTTACTTTGCATCATTTTGAATTACCGTTATCATTAGTAAAAAAATATGGGGGATGGAGAAATCGAAAATTAGTTGAATTATCGGTTAGATATGCAAAGACGGTCATGGAACGATATCGAAATAAAGTTAAATATTGGATGACTTTTAATGAAATCAATGCACTCTTTTTAACTGATCGACCATGGCATATGGCAGGAATTATCTATCAGCAAGATGAAGATTTAAATCAAGTTAAGTTTCAGGTTGCTCATTATCAGCTGCTGGCAAGTGCTTTAACTGTCATAGAAGGACATAAAATTAATCCTAATTTTATGATTGGAAACATGTTATTATACCCTTGTACCTATGGGGCAACTTGTAATCCCACAGATCAAGTGATTGCCCGTGAAAAGCTATTACCAACATATTATTTTGGTGATGTTCAGGTGCGAGGTTACTATACAAATACTTGTAAATCTTATTTAAAAAAATGTAATGGTCATTTAGTAATTGAAGCCGGTGATGAAGAAATTTTGCTTCAAGGAACAGTTGATTATATTAGTTTTAGTTATTATTTTTCTGCTGTTGAAGGCGTAGCTGATATTGAGATGGTAGAGGGAAATTTATCTTCTGGCGGGAAAAATCCATATTTAACAACGACTGAGTGGGGTTGGCAGATCGATCCTGTTGGTTTACGTTATTCTTTAAATCAATTGTATGATCGCTATCAACTTCCTTTATTTATTAGTGAAAACGGATTAGGAGCGATTGATCAAATAGAAAAGGATGGCACAATTATTGATGATTATCGAATTTCATATTTACAAGAACATCTTCGAGCAATGAAAGAAGCAATTGAGATTGATTTAGTAAATTGTTTTGGTTATGCAATGTGGGGACCAATCGATATTATTTCGGCGGGTACTGGTGAAATGAAAAAGCGATATGGTTTTGTTTATGTTGATTTAGATGATTTTGGTAATGGAACATTAACTCGAACTAAGAAAAAATCTTTTTACTGGTATCAACAAGTAATTGCTAGTAAGGGTAAAAATCTAATAAACACGGAGGATAATGATAATGTTGAAACGAGTTTATAATCAAAATAGATGTACAGGTTGTGGAATTTGTACGATTAATTGTCCACAAAAAATTTTAAAAATTTCTAATGGTCATTGTGTAATCACAGATTTTGATAAATGCACTAGGTGTCAAATTTGTCAACAGGTTTGCCCATATCTTGCAATTGAGTTTAAAAATGAAGAAAAGAGTACTTTTCCCGTGTTATTAAAGGGAGTGACGATTCCTTTTCATACAGGTTGTTATCAAGGGATGATTGAGCGGCTATTGGCAGAGGTTTGTGAAGCGATGAAACTTGAGAATAAATTAGTTATATTTAAATCAAAAGATGCCCGTTTTGAAATAAACGTAGAAATTTACGGAAGTGATAATTATCTTAAAGATGCGTTAGAGTATAAACATAATCATCCAGAAAAGATAGTTGTTGTATATTATACTGATGAAGAGCCATGGCAGCATAAACAAGCAATCAGTGATTTTAAAGAACTTGATAATACACCAATTACTATTTTTCACATGCTTAATTATTTTTCTAATTTAAAATTAAAACCAACTTCTGATGAATATGCTATAGATCTTTGCGAAATACTATGTATTTCAAAAGACGCTGCATTAGTTGCTCGTGGAAGTTTTACAGATATTAAACGAATTACTGAAGTAAAGCGTTATATGAAAGAGGCAATTGGACACCAACTTGAAGCCAACGGCTATACTTTTTTAGAACTAACATTACCATGTCATTGGCGGTTATTAGATAAACCTCAAGGTACTATTACATCTTTACAAGTAATAGAAAATATTGAGTGGTTTAAAAATATTATCAATAAGATGTACCCGTTAAAGAAATATAAGTAAGATAAGATTGACTATAAAACAATGACTAGATACGCTATAATGTTATAGTAACGATGAATTATAGGGGGACTAGATCATGGATAGGGATGAGGTACTTAATAATTATTATATGCAAGAAGATGCCCTAGTAAAATATGGATTCAAACGTCTTGATAATCTTTTTATTGTTGAAAAAACTTTGAAAAACAATGAATTTTATGCTCGTTTTGAAATAAGTAATAGTTGCTTCAACATTGATGTGTTTGAAAATAACGGTGAAAAATTTTTACCTTTTTATATAAAAAATGTAGTTGGGGGCTATACTGCACTGATAAAGGAAGAAGTTGCAAGTTTAACGGATGAAATCTTAAAATCATGCTTTAAACCAATTAGTATTAGAAAAAAGATATTAGCTTATGTAAATGATAAATATCAAACTGAAGCAGATTATCCGTGGACACGTGATCCAATGTCAGCTACCTTAAAAATATTAGAAACTAAAAAATGGTATGGATTGATTATAAATATCCCATATCGATGTTTAAATATTGATAAAGAAGGAAAAGTAGATATTTTAAATGTTAAAAATACACCTGAAAAAATCAATGCCTTAATTGATCATATTCATTATTTTCCTGCTTATCATATGAATAAAAAGCATTGGATCAGTATTTTACTTGATCGTACTGTCCAGATAACACAAGTAGAAAAATTATTAGATGAAAGTTACCAACTAGTTACTAAAAAGTAAAATAATTTTATAATTTAGTGAATAATAAAAATACATCAGTATTTATGATAGATATTTTATTAAAGACATCTCAATCCGAGATGTTTTTTTGGATATATGAAAAAATAATGTTTTTTAATTTGATATAGTGTAAAATATAAGATATTTGAGATTAGAGTAATAGTAATAAGGAATGGAGAATTATAAATTATGGTTATTGTATTAATTGCAGCAAGATATAAAAAACTTTTAGAGTGGATAAACAATCGTAATTATGAAGGAATTAAAGCAATCTATAAAATTAAAAACGTTGGGCCAAAGGTTTTTCTTTATATTGATACTAGCCTTGATTTAAAAAATATTATTAAAACATTTAAAAAGAGTATCAGTGAACAAGGCGGGATGGCATATGTATATGAATTCTACGGTATTTATAATGAAAAAATCGATTATAATGCTTATATCAGCAATAAAACTAAAGATATAATGCGTTATTATCAAACAAAAATAAAAGATTTAACGGATAAGGAATTACATGATTTTTTATTAAAAAATAACATAGATAACGATAGTGATTAAAGACTATCGTTTTTATGTTATGTAAGTTATTAGTGTTTATTTCTTTTATAAATCAGTGAATAGATAATACTAAGAATATAATTAAATGCAAGTTGTGAATAAAAAGTAGCAATTTTTTCATCTTTTTCTTTATGAGGAATAATTATATGATAATTGCTATATTTGACTAATGGATTGTCACAGTTAGAAGTAATGACAATGATCTTGCAGCGTTTTTGAAAAAGAATTTTTAAACAGGCTTTATAGGATTCATTTTTATCATAAGTGATAAATAAACAACAATCATCCTTAGTGATTCCTTTACAAAAAGATTCCTGTTCATTATTTTCAGTTGTCAAAATGAAAAATTTACCAATTTTAACTAGCTTATTTATAAAATTCATCGCTGTAATTTTAGAATCACCAATTCCAAAAACAAAAGTTCGTGGACTAGTATCAAGAACTTCTACAATATCTTCTAATTCAGCAATATTTAATTCACTGTTAATTAGATTAATGCTATCTTTATAGACATTTGAAATACTGTTAATAATTTGCCAGGTTGGTTCATTTTCTTGGAAAGGTAGAGTGAAATCAGTTTCGTTATTTAGATATTTTAAAGATTCGATATTTCTTAGGTATTCTATTTTGAAATCTCTAAAGCCATTAAATCCTAGTTTTTTACAAATTCTTATAATTGTTGTATTTGACGAAAATGTTTGGTTAGCTAATTCTCCAATTGTCATATTTAAGACTAGATTGGGATTTTCTTTAATAAAATTGATGACTTCGATCTCACTTTTTGTAAAAAGTTTCTCATTACTTAAATTATCGATTAAACTCATTTTTACTTACTCCTTAGAATAAATTTATGAAACAGGAAATAAAGTCTATTATTTTAATTATTAAATTATTGTACTTTGTGATCATTTCATATTTAAAATAACTATTATTATTTCTTGTTTGTTATGATTATAGCATTAAAGGAAGGGGTTTCATAGAATAAATTCAGCTGATTTGTATTCCTCCCGATTGAAATATGATAATATTAAATTTTTTAAGTATTTATATTGGATACTTTATTTTTCATGATATGAGTGATTGTAAATATAGAATAACTTTGTTATATTAATTTTTGAAAAGAAGCATATAGAAGATGAGGCGTTTGCTATTTTGGGAAAGGATGAAATGATAATGATTAGAGTAGGAGTGATTGCTGATACACATGACATATTAAAAGAAGAAGTGTTAAATGAACTGAAACAATGTGATTATATTATTCATGCTGGTGATATAGTTGATATAAAAATATTGGAGCGTCTACAAACAATTACAAAGGTATTTGTTGTAAAGGGGAATAATGACAAGCTGAGTCTGAATGAAGAAGAATATTTTAATATTGGAGGTTATTCATTTTATTTGGTTCATCAATTAGACACTAAAAAGGATGTTGATTTTTATATTTATGGACATTCACATCAATTAGCATGTTATCAAAAAGGTAGAACATTATATTTAAACCCTGGAAGTTGTGGAAAAAAACGTTTCTCATTGCCCTTAACATATATTATTTTAGATCTATATGAGGATCATTATGAATTTCTTGTTAAAGAATGTTCTAAATAATTGTTTTTGATAAAAAGTCTTGATTGAATATGCATTCAGCAATTTCAACTAGGCTTTTTATTATGCAGAATATAAGATTTTTCACGTTAAAATATCATTGTTTTCATATAAATTATCAAGTTCTTGTTTTAATGAATTAAAAACTCCGTTTGATGAAATCAAAAATATTTTTTTGAGAACATCTTGCTGCGAAACTGTCTGGTCTTGATATTGATACATTTTTATTGATAAATTTAGGTGCTTTTTTGTATCAGCTGGGAATAAGCGGTATATGTTTTTGTTCATCATGTATATTTAATACTTCTAAGAACTCATTGATGTTTGGGGTAGGTATTCCGTTGTATTTTTTGTAGTAATTATGTTGATAAAGTTGTCAGAAAATTTAGAATTTTTGAAATATATTACATTTAATACTTTATATGATACAAAAAGTATTTTAGAAGGTAGTGGATATAAAAGCGGATTAATGGCTATGCTGTTAATTGCAATTATTTTATATATAATCGGTATTATATAGTTTCAAAAAAAGACTTGCCATTATAAAATAATAATTAGAAATTTATGGTAGGGGGTTAATCATTTAAAACAAATAAAAAGACAGTCATATGAATTTCTTTTCTAATAGAATACAAAATGTATATTTAGAAGATAGTAAGATATATTGCTGTCTTTTTTATTTAATTTTTTGATTTCCAATATTCAAATATAGGAGCCTCTGGTTTGTCTTTTGACCAGAACATTTCATGTCTTTCAAAATAGCCAATAACTTTTTTTGATGCATCTTTAACAGGAACGAAAAACTCTCTTTCTCCAGTTTTACCATTAAGAACTTCAAACATTTCTTCTTCACCAGCATCGGCGCGTTCTAGAAATTCTTCAATTCTTTTCTTTGAATTTTCATTATGACAATTGAATAAACTATTGCCAACTTGAACTCTTGAGCCGTATCTTTGCTTTGCGGTTTTATTCATATAGCGTACAATATGATTTCGATCAACGAAGACTATTTCATAAGCATAAGCATCTAAGATATTATATAAGATTTCCATTGTTATTTCCATTTTATCACGTATACTCAATTTAGGTCACTAAGTTGAGTATTCTCCTTTCTGCCCTTATATACATTTATATCATCCAGAGCCAATGATGATATAATTTTATTAGCACTGTGGATTTGTCCCTATTTTTCTACAGCTTGACTGTTTAGAGGTTATACCTGCCACAGTTCTTTTTCAAATTGTTGATTAAGTTAATTAGCACTCGATGCTTTATGAACAACGTGAATACATGAAGAAAAAACTTGTGGTCTTACTGACAGTGCGAATTATTTTATGGAGGTTTTTTATAACTTATTTAGTTGGTATCGATATTGCTAAATACAAGCATGACTGCTTCATTCATGATCATAATGGTGAAGCCATTCGTCATTCTTTTACTTTCGTTAATAACTAGAATGGGTTCAATCAATTGCTTCTTATTCTTAAATTTTTTGGATAAGAATCAAAAAATAAAAATAGGTTTTGAAGCCACTGGTCATTATGGAAGCAGCCTTAAACAATTCCTCAAAGCCTACAATTTTGACTTTATGGAGATTAATTCTTTTTTAATCAAACAATTTTCCAAAGCCTCAACTCTTAGGAAAACTAAAACTGATAAGATTGATTCTGTTTTGATTCCTTGATATCTTACGACCGTTGACTACAAACCTACTTCGAACCAGTCATAGCACCTTGCTTGAAATCTACAAAAATATTAATGCTAAAATAAAAGATATTGAAGCGGGAATCATTCAGAAATGAGTCTGGACAAGATAATTTTAAAGGTCACATGGCAAAACATGGCTCTTCTCATCTTCGTCAAATTATCATGAATGTTGTAGATACTTTTGCATTAAACAATCCTGTTATATATGACTATCAATCAAAGAAGGAAAACACTGGCGAGTTGCACAGACTCACGTTTGCTAGAAAACTTATCCGTATCATTTTTTACCTAGAAAAAACGGCATGGATTTTGATTCCAAATTATTAAAATAATAATCAATAGTTGTCACTATTAATTTTTTTGGAGTTGAAAAACTCCTTTTTGGCGTTATTTGATATCTATATATAAATTTTTTTATAAATCGTTTGATTTACAATAGTTAATCACCTCTTACTATTTGATTTTAACAAATATTCATTATTTTTGATAGTCATTGTATAAATGAGAGACATATTAAATAAAATTATTGACTATTATTGTGGCTAAGTTACAATAGTAATTTTAATTTAAATAAAAGTAAATAGGATACTAACATCTTTGAAATTGGTCAATTAGTTTTAAATACTAAAATCATATATGTATTTTATATTAACTCTTGTGGAAATAATGGCATATGTGAATCATTTTTGATATATCACAAATTTATTTTTTATTTTTATATGTATTTCCCCAATCAGCCATTACGTCGATTACTGGTCGCATACTTTCACCAATTTCACTTAAACTATATTCAACACGTGGTGGGACTTCTGGATAGGATGTTCTAATCACGATTCCATCTTCAACCATTGACTTTAAGGTTGAGGTTAAGACTTTTTGAGATATTCCATCAATTTCTCTTTTCAATTCATTATAACGCATTGTTTTGTTAAGAAGATATTTCAGAATTAATAATTTCCATTTGCTTCCAATTAGTTCAACAGTTGTTGCAACTGGACATTCTGGCAAGTTTTCTTTTTTTATCATTGGTCCTGTTCTCCTTTAGATAAGTTAATTTTATTATAAATAGTTAGAGTCATTTAAGCAAGATAGAGCTAAGCCGGTAGTTGTGTTATAAATCTCATTTCTAACAAAAAAGTGCCTTCTTTTTTAATCAATAATTACTTGATATTATAATAGTAGCTTAAAAATTATAAAATTAATTCTATTGAAAGGGAGAAAATATTTATGAATATTACTAATTTTAAATGGAGTCTTGGAAAATGTATTCATTGTGGAAAATGTTTGAAGGTTTGTCCAGGCGATTTGTTTATTTTTGATGATAAGAATGAATTAAAAATAAAAGAAATTGATTGTTTTGGTTGGGGTGGATGTTGGCAGTGTGATCATTGTTTGGCTGTATGTCCAACTGGGGCAATTTCTATTTTTAATAAAGATCCTCAAAATAGTGTAACTTTACCAGATTATCAAGATGCTGGGAAAATGATGTCGGCGTTGGTTCGTACTCGTCGTGCTTGTAGACGTTATCTTAATAAAGATGTTGATAAAAAAATTATAAAAGAATTAATGGGGAGTATTCAATATGCACCAACTGGTGGCAATAAGCGAAAGTTAGAGTTTACCATTATTGATGATTGTAAAGAAATGGACTATTTTCGCTTATTAGTTAGAGATGAAATGATTAAATTAGCTAATAATGGCATATATCCACAAGGGTTTGATAAAACTTCATATAATCAAATGATGGCATGGGAAAAATCAGTTCGGCCAGACTCTATTTTTTGTGGAGCACCGCATATTTTGATTCCTCATGCACCAAAAAATATTCCTTGTGCTGTTCAGGATGTTAATATGGCAGCTGCATATTTTGAATTGTTATGTAATGCAAATGGTTGGGCGCAATATGTATGAGTTATCCATTGGCAGTTCTAGGTAATATGCCTAATGTAATGAAATTATTGCAAATTCCTGAGGATCATTATATTAGTTTAATGGTTGGGTTTGGTTATCCTGAAATTCGTTATGCTAGAGGCGTTCAACGTGAGGCAAATGGTAAAATTAAAAGAATTGTTTTTACTCAAGATTAGGATAGTTTATTAAATTTAAATATTTTTAATGAAATAACTACAGTTAGAATTATAATTGTTTGGTTTTTAGAAAATTTATTGTAAAATATGAGTGGGTGATTAATATGAATTTAGTAGACCTGCTAAATGACAGTAAGCAATTTAATGAAACGCAAAATATAATTTGTCAGTATATTTTAAATCACAGTGAAGATGTTGTTAAGATGAGTGCAAGAGCATTAGCAAAAGAAACTTATACAAATGCTTCAACGATTATCCGGTTTGTGCAAAAGATTGGATATGAAAATTATAATGATTTTAAAATTCATCTTGTTCATGATTTAAAAGAATATCAAGCTGCTGATATTAAAATTACAGAAAAAGAAAAAAGTATTTCAATTGTTGATAAAATTAGTGAACTAGAAAAAAATGTCATTGAAAAAACAAAAAATCAATTATCATTACAACAAATAGAATATATAGCAGAACTCCTAAAGAAAACTACATATATTGATTTTATTAGTAGTGATGCAAATGCATGTATTGCAGATTATGCATGTCATTTATTTTTCTTAGAGAGAAAGATAGCTAACAATTATACAACATCAAATCAGCAGCTTTATTTAACTTTAACTGAATTAAAGGAGCATGTTGTTTTTGTGATTAGCCGTAGGGGAGAAGATGAAAAGATTCTTAAAGTTGTTCAAGAGTTACATAAAAATAAGGAAATAAAAATTATTGCAATAACTGGGAGAAAAGATAGTCCAATTGCAAGATATTGTGATGAAATTTTATCTGCGATTCATATTGGCTCTTTTGTTGAATTAAGAGATATGATTTTTCAGGTTTCTGCTCAATATATTATTAATTGTCTATTTTCTTTGTTATTTACAGACGATTATCAGTCGATTGTTCAATTTAATGACGAATATGAAAAAATATATTTAAAGTGATATGCAACAATGTTGCATATTTTTTACTTATTTTCTTTAAATTATGTCACATTGTTTCTTTCTTTGGAAAACCGATTGAAAATAATTAAGTTTTAAATTACTATAAAACCGTATATTTAAAAGGAGGAAATAAAATGTTACACAAAAAACTAAAACCATTCCCAAGTGATTTTTT
>NZ_JAHPYJ010000083.1:0-380 GCF_019041935.1 Erysipelatoclostridium sp. MSK.7.34 | reverse complement strand
CTGTATCTTGCCTTATCAAGCATAGTTCCCACTTTTTCCAGTCCACCTAATGCGTCATGTTCTTCCAAGAAGTAAAAACTTTTGACAGCGGAAATCACGCCACCCTCTGTGAGCCATTGCTGTGTTTCTTCAAGGGAATTTTGCTGTTTTGGTACTTGCAGTTTCAAGACTTCCACAGCCCCTAAAAAGCGTTCCCAAAACCGACACGTTTTCCATCTGCTCTTATTACTTTCATTTCTGTTTGGCACGACAAAGCGTAGGTTGTTTGCCAATAGCCCGAAAGCCAGTTCTCCCAATTCTAACGGTCTATCCTTGAATGTCATGGCAAAAGCATGAGCCTTATCATCACGCAGTTGCATTTCTGTCCGTTTCCAACTGCC
>NZ_JAHPYJ010000082.1:0-380 GCF_019041935.1 Erysipelatoclostridium sp. MSK.7.34 | reverse complement strand
GTTGAATATAAAAATGTGATCAGAGAGTATATTGAAGCAAAATATGGCTATGAAGTAATCAATTATGGTACTGATAGCAGTGAAAGATTTAATTATCCAGTTTCTGGTGAAGCGGTCGCTAATGCAGTTGTAAATGGTGAGGTTGATAAAGGTATCGTAATCTGCGGAACAGGCGTAGGAATTTCTTTGGCTGCCAACAAAGTAAATGGAATTCGCTGTGTGACATGTAGTGAGCCATATTCAGCCAAATTATCAAGAGAGCATAATAATACTAATATGCTGGCTTTTGGCGCACGAGTAGTAGGAATTGAACTTGCAAAAATGATTGTTGATGCCTGGTTAACTGGTGAGTATGAAGGTGGGCGTCATCAAGTTAGAAT
>NZ_JAHPYJ010000008.1:0-120968 GCF_019041935.1 Erysipelatoclostridium sp. MSK.7.34 | reverse complement strand
GAGCTGCATCTCCTTCATAAACATATCCACATACAGAACATACAAATTTAGCCATATCATTTTCCTCCTTATTTAACAGTAATATTATAATCCTATTCATTTACCATTTAAAGTAATTTGATTAAATATTTTTTTCTAAATAAGTATACTGCATTCCCTCTTTTATCACACTACTATCACACCCAAGTGCTTCTAGCAATGTGTACCCAAAAGCTAGAGCTGCTGCTGGTCCTTTTCCAGTAATAATATTCTCATCTCTTTGGACAAGTGCTTCTTGATAATTAGAACCAATTAACTGTTCTTCAAAACCTGGATAACAAGTTACGGTTTTTCCTTTAATAACATCTGCTTCCTGTAAAACAATCGGTCCCGCACAGATTGCTCCAATTATTTTACCATCATGATTAAATTGTTTAACAAGATCAATAACCCGTGAATCATCTCTTAAATTACTTGCCCCAGGCATTCCTCCAGGAATAACAACTGCATCATAGTTATCTAACCCATCATAGATTTGGTCCATTTTAATTTTAATTTGATGAGAGCTAGTGACTTCTAATTTATCCATTCCTACCATTGTGCATTCTACATTTGCTCGACGCATAATATCTACAACACTTAAAGCTTCAACTTCTTCAAATCCATCATGAAATAATACTGCGACTTTTTTCATTCAACTCACTCCATTTCTTTTTTTATTATTTTAGCACCAATCAGACAAAAGGTACAATTTAAATGATTGAATTATTATTCATTAAGTAATATAATGGCTTTATCATTTAGTGATGATCGCTCATCATTAATCATTTATAAATCATGATTGACACTGTATCTAGGAAGAACGGTAGTGGAGGCAAAATGAAATATAGAAAAGTTAATTATTATATATTCTAGTATTTAATCCAAGCTCATTCCCAATGAATAAAAGATGGTGATGAAGCATGATTGATACTAGAATTGTTTTTAAATTATTAATCAAATTTGAGATAGTTCAAAGATAGAAAGGAAGTAATATGAAAACAATTATTGTAGGTATTAGTGGCAGTGTTGCTGCTTATAAGACTTGTGATTTAGTTCGAGCTTTAAAAAAATTAAATTATGATATTGAAGTAATTATGACTGAAAATGCAACAAAATTTATCAGTCCCCTAACTCTTGGTGCTTTAATCAACAAACCTGTTCTGGTCGATGACTTTGACGATCAAGGTTATCAAATTAAACATATCAGCTATGCAAAGAAGGCAGACTGTTTTATCATTGTCCCTGCAACAGCTAATATTATTGGTAAAATTGCTAATGGTGTTTGCGATGATATTGTTACTTCAACCTTTTTAGCTGCTACTTGTCCTAAGCTGATTGCACCAGCAATGAATGTTAATATGTATGACAATTTAGCAACGCAACGTAATATTGAAAGATGCAAAACTTATGGCATTAAATTTGTTGAGCCTGGCTACGGGTTACTTGCTTGCGGAGATGTTGGCCGTGGAAAATTAGCTGATACTGATGATATTATTAACATGGTTGAATATTGTTTAAGTCCTAAGCCATTAAAACATAAACGTGTTTTAGTAACTGCCGGTCCAACTCAAGAAGCGATTGATCCAGTTCGTTACATCACTAATCATTCAAGCGGAAAAATGGGTTATGCATTGGCAAAACGCGCCTATCAATTAGGTGCTAAAGTAACTCTGATTAGTGGTCCGACAGATTTAAGGGTTCCGTATGGAGTTGAAGTAATCAATATTAAATCTGCCCGTGCTATGTTTGAAGCCGTCAAAGAAAGTTATGAAAAACAAGATTATATCATTAAAGCCGCTGCTGTAGGTGATTATCGGGTCAAAGAAATTGCTACTAATAAAATAAAAAAGCATGAAGATTCATTAATTTTGGAGATGGTTAAAAATGATGATATTCTTACTTATTTAGGCGCTCATAAAACAACTCAAACAATTTGCGGTTTTGCAATGGAAACACAAAATCTAATTGAAAATGCTAAGGATAAATTCAAACGTAAAAATTGTGATTTATTAGTTGCTAATAATTTAAATGAAAATGGTGCTGGTTTCAAAAAAGATACTAATAAAGTCACTTTTATTAGTAAAAATGACGTACAATCAATTGAACTTATGTCTAAAGATGAATTAAGTGATTTAATCTTAAAAAAATTAATAAAAATCAAGGAGAGTCATTCATGTTAATTGTAATTGATATTGGAAATACAAATATTACGATGGGATTAGTTGATAAAGATGAAATTATTGACAATTATCGTCTAACAACAAAATTAGAACGGACTTCTGATGAATATGGATTTATGCTGCTAAGTTTCTTGCAGGCATCTAGCATATTAGTTGATGAAATTGAAGACATTATTATTGCCTCAGTTGTACCTAAAATTATGTATTCATTTACTAATTCGATTAAAAAATATTTTAATAAAGAGCCGATTATTGTTGGTCCTGGCATTAAAACAGGAATCCGAATTAAAATCGATAATCCTAAAGAATTAGGAGCCGATCGCCTGGTTGATGCTGCTGGAGCATATTACATTCACGGTGGCCCTTGCCTTGTAATCGATTTTGGAACTGCGACTACTTTTGATGTAATAAGTAAAGATGGTGATTTTTTAGGCGGTGCAACAGCTCCCGGGATTGGCATTAGTATTAATGCGCTATCTAGTCAGGCAGCAAAATTACCAGAAATTGAAATCAAAAAACCTAAAAGTGTAATCGCCAAAAATACTGTATCTAGTATGCAAGCTGGAATAATCTATGGATATATTGGATTAACTGAAAATATTATTCGTGAAATTAAAGCCGAGTATAATGAGAAACTTAAAGTTATTTCTACTGGTGGACTAGGTCGGATTATTTTTAATGAAACCGATTTAATTGATATATACGACCCTGATTTAACCTTTAAAGGTTTGAAAATCATTTATGATAAATATCGAAAAAATAACAAATAGGAAGTAATAATACTTCCTATTTGTTGTCTAAATTTCAACTCACGCATTAATTAAATTTTTTTTCAATTTCATTAATAGTGTATACAACTAGATTACTATTATCCTCTTGATACATTAAAATAATATCTGATAACGGTACTCCTAAAACATTTAGTTCCCGCTCAAGCCAATCAACATCATGATTAATTGATTTTAAATTTTCATGAAAAATCGTTCCTTCTTTAACTAATAAAGTCGGCGGATTAACTTTATTAATTTTAATATTTAAATCATTGACCACAGTAGGACGATATTTTTCTTTTGGAAAAAAACTTAAGCTTCCATTTGTTTCTAATACAACCATCTGTAATTCATTTAAATCAAAGTAGCCCCCTATTCGACATTGCATTAAAAATTCATCAACATCAAGTTTAGCCTTTTCCAATTCTTCATTATATATTTGATCATTTTCAAATAAAACCACCGGATGCCCGTCAATAATATTTCTCATCGTTAAAGAAGTACTTGCTAGTTTGGAAAGGATAATTATTACAATTGTATATACGATCATAGCAATAAGCGGCTTTAACATATTATCAAACCCACCCATGACTAGCTCACTGGCAATACTCCCAATTGTAATTCCATTTATATAATCATACATATTTAATTGGCTAACTTGTCGATATCCCATCATTTTTGTTATTCCAAATAGAACTGCTAATGATATAACAGGGACAACTATATATTCTAATATCTGCATATTCTCACCAATTAAAGTATGTCCTTAATATGCAAAAATAAACGAAAAAGATTAATCTTTTTCGTTTACATAAATACTTTCTATTTCACCAATATAAATATAATGATAATCATGATCTGGATAATTTTTCACATCTAGAGAAACATCAATGAACCCTGTTGGTTCAATTTTACCCCGATATAATTTTTTACAAACCATTCCCATTGTGCCTTGTTTGAATAAAGGCTGTTCATTAATCATCTCAACATTAAAACCAACTTCTCTTATTTTATCACTGTCACGTCCAGATTTTGAACCTAGAACCCCTAATTCTTTTTTATAGCCATCAAAAAAAGTTAACGTGAAATAATCTGCACTATCTACAAATTCCTTAGTATATCGCTGTGGTCTAATATACACAGTCACAACATTTTTATTCCAGATCACTCCAACGCTACCCCAAGAGGCAGTCATTGTATTTATTTTTCCATCTTTGACAGCACTAATTAAAAGCCAATCTTTTCCGATTGTTTTAAACGGATTTAAACTTAATTCATTGACATCTATTTTTTTATAACTCATTTTAATCCTCACTTTTTAGTTTATTAAATAATTTAAAAGCTTTCTCAACTAAACTCATGTTTGATACACGATAAGTCCAATTGGTATCATTAACTTCTCCCGGAATATTAAACCGTTGTTCATTATCTACTTCCAGCAAATCCCAAACTGGAACAATTACATCACTGGCATTGGAATGTAAGCAGAATTTAATAATTGCTAAATTTAGCGGCAGTTTTTCATCAACTATTTTCTTTATTTTATTCAATGCTTCTTCATTAAGGCTATCGCTCCATCCTTTGATTGTTTCGTTATCATGAGTTCCGGGATAAAAATATGAATGTTCAAGATCATTAAAACCATCATCTAACATAAATTGAAAAACTTTCATTCCTTTGAGATGATAATGATTTTTTAATTCAATAACTTCAGGACGCAGATAACCTAGATCTTCTGCTACTAAATCAATACTTCCTAGAGAGGCATATAATTGATCAAATAGTTCGTAGCCGGGAGCATATTTCCAACTTCCTTCAATCGCTGTTGGTGCATCAACAGGAATATCCCAATACGAATCAAATGCTCGAAAGTGGTCAATACGAGTAATATCGAAGATCTTACTAGCCCAGCCAATTCGATCAGTCCAAAATTTAAATTTATTAAATTTTAGATATTTCCAATCATAAAGAGGATTTCCCCAATATTGCCCAGTTGGACTAAAATAATCGGGTGGAACACCAGCAACACTTGTTGGATAACCCGCTTCGTCCAATAAAAATGACTGATTATCCAACCATACTTCGACTGAACCGTGATCAACATAAAATGGCATATCACCAATAATTTTGATTCCTTTATCATTAGCATATTTTTTAAATGAAAACCATTGATGATAAAAAATAAATTGAACAAATTGATAGTAAGCAATCTGCTCTGTATATTTTGTTAAATTTACCTGATGATATTTAGGATAATCTTTAAATTCAGTCGGCCATGATGCCCAATCATAACTTTTATTAATTGAAGCAAACGTACAGTAGAGAGCATAATCAAAAACCCAAGGGCATTTAGTTAAAAAACGATCGTACTGATCATTGCCCTTAAAATTGTTATATGCCAATAATAAATATTTATGCTTAAATTTTCTGATTTTGTCGTAATCAACATTTGATGTTTCAGAATAATATTCAGGTACTTCATCTAACAGCCCATTTTCGACTAAACTGTTTAAATTAATATAGATTTCATCTCCGGCATATGTACTTACCGCACGATATGGTGAATTAGCTTGAGTAGAAGGATGAAATGGCAAAATTTGAAGATATTGACCTTTATTTGCAGCAAGCTGGTCAATGACCTTATAAGCTTCTTTTCCTAAATCACCAATCCCATGTTTTGAAGGAAAACTTGATAAAGGAAATAAAATTCCACTCTTCATCTTAATAACCTAAATCTTGATCAACAATAACGATCTTAATTCGATTAATGTTACCTTGATACCCCAATTTGACATAGCTGCTGCATATTCTATCTGCTGATAAACAATTCATACATGTCCCTGTTTTAGTACATGGTGTTTTTTTATTTAAACGAACAGCATTTGCGGGAGCACTAATTGATTTAATGTGATTGATTGCTTCTTCTTCACTATCAAAAATCTTATTTTTCCCAGCGATTACAATAACTTCTTTTGGACCATAGATCATAGCTGCAACACGATTTCCATTTCCATCAACATTGTATAAACATCCATTTGTAGTTAGAGCATTTGTGCTCGTTATAAATAAATCGCTAGTAAAAGCTTTTCTGAATATTTCCTGCATTTGTTCTCGCTCTAATCCCTCTTGATAGCGATCATGCAATAAAACATCAGATTGATGAATTAAATCAATTACTCCTGTTTCAAATAAAGTCATCGAACCACCTAAGGCAACTGTTTTGTGATTACATAAATATTTTTTTAAATAATTATGTAATTGTTCAAAGTTATCAACAAAAGTAATTTGCATATTATTTTGTTCAAACGCTTTGATCATCCCATCTTGTTTAATTTTAATAATAGTTCCTAAATTTTTATCCATAATGTAAGTCCTTTCATTGGTTATCTATTTATAATTATATTATTTGTCAATCAAGAAATCAATAAAGCTAAATGATAAACAATAAAAGCAACTACGTAAGCAATTCCTGTTTGATAACCTGCTGTCAAGATTGCCTGTAGCCAAGAACCAAGTTCTCGTTTTGTTGCCGCAAAAGCAGCCACACAAGGCATATATAATACCGTAAAGGTTAAAAAAGCAAATGCACTTGCTGGTGTAAGTAAAGTATTCAAAGCATGATATAAAGCATCCGGGCTACTTGAATTAGTAAGGACAGATAAGGTTGAGACAACCGATTCTTTTGCTGTTATTCCAGTAATCAAAGATGTCGATAAGCGCCAATCAGAAAATCCTAAAGGTGCAAAAATAAATGATAGTTTATTTCCGATGTAAGCTAAAATACTTTTTGAACTATCAGTGACCATTTCAAAACGAAAATTAAAGCTTTGTAAAAACCAAATTAATAAAGATGCAATAAAAATAATTGTAAAAGCTTTTTTTAAAAAATCCTTTGCTTTCTCCCACATATGCATAATCACATTTTTAGCTGTTGGGATTCGGTAACTTGGTAATTCCATTACAAAAGGAATTGGATCACCAGGGAAAATTGTCGCTTTTAATAATAATGCAGAAAAAATTGCAACTAAAATTCCAATACAATATATAGTAATCATCACCAGTGGTGCTTTCGTACTAAAAAAAGCTGCAATTATCATCCCATATATTGGCAATTTAGCACTGCATGACATAAATGGTGTCACAATAATTGTCATTTTACGATCACGTTGAGACGATAATGTTCGTGAAGCCATAATTGCAGGTACAGAACACCCAAATCCAATTAACATCGGAACAAAAGATTTACCAGATAAACCTATTTTTCTTAACAGCTTATCCATTACAAAAGCTACCCGTGCCATATATCCGCTATCCTCTAACATCGATAGAAAAAAGAATAATACAACAATTAACGGCAAGAATGATAAAACACTTCCAACTCCAGCAATTACTCCATCTCGCAGTAGCGAAATTAGCCAAGGTGCAACTTGATGATTAGTTAAAAATGTAATAATCGTACTCCCGATAAAATTAACTGCTATTTCCATTAATGACTGTAACGGTGCACCAATAACATTAAAGGTCAGAAAGAAAATCATTAGCATAACGACAATGAAGATTGGTATTCCAAAATATTTATGAGTTAAAATAGAATCTATTTTTTCAGAACGTACTTGACCCGCAGTTTCTTGCTCTTTAAAAACAGTTTGTCGTGTGATATTTTCAATTACTTGATAGCGCATATCCACTAAGGCCGCATCTTTATCCAAGCCTTCCTTTTCTTCCATATCCTCAATAATATGTTTAATAATATGAAGTTGCTGAACATCAAGATGTAATTGCCTGATAATATCTTTATCACCCTCAATAATTTTTGTAACGGCAAAACGTTTTGGTAGTTTTGCCTTAACTGCATTATCTTCAATCAAATGGGTTATTGAATGTATCGCTTTGTGAATCTCACCTGAACAAAGATCTAAATGTGAACAGTTATTTTCTTTTAGAGTTGTTTCAATAGCCTCGATCAATTCTTCAATTCCCTCATTTTTACTTGCTGATAACGGAATAACCCGTATTCCTAACGCCTGTTGTAATCCTTCTACATCAATGCTATTACCACTACTAATAACCTCATCCATCATATTCAGCGCCAAAATCATTGGAATATTTAATTCTAAAAGCTGCATTGTTAAATACAAATTCCGTTCAATACTAGTCGCATCGATAATATTTATTATCATTGATGGTTTTTCTTTAATCAAAAAATCAGTTGAGACGATTTCTTCCATTGTATATGGTGTTAATGAATATATTCCTGGCAAATCAACTAATTTAATCGATGGATGTTTTTTAATAGTTCCAGATTTTTGTTCAACTGTTACACCTGGAAAATTACCAACATGCTGATTCGAACCAGTTAAAGCATTAAAAAGAGTTGTTTTACCACAATTCTGATTTCCAATTAAAGCTATTGTTTTAGTTGGCATCACTAATCACCTCTACTTCAATCATCGCTGCATCATCTTTACGAATCGTTAAAACATAACTTCGTAAATAAAGTTCAATAGGATCACCCATCGGTGCAATCTTGCGAACTTTTACAACTGTTTTTGGAGTCAATCCCATTTCCAACAAACGACGACGCAATAAGCCCTCTCCGTGAACAATCGTAACTTTCCCACTCATTCCTGGAATTAATTTATCTAGTGTCATGTTACTCCTCCTACAACCTATATTCTTCCAGATCATCAGGCACAAAGATATTTCCATTAAAATATTGCTTTGCTTCATCAGTGTACAATTTTTTACGATGACTA
The DNA here is from genome assembly GCF_019041935.1 of Erysipelatoclostridium sp. MSK.7.34. Taxonomy (NCBI): domain Bacteria; kingdom Bacillati; phylum Bacillota; class Erysipelotrichia; order Erysipelotrichales; family Coprobacillaceae; genus Thomasclavelia; species Erysipelatoclostridium sp. MSK.7.34. Next base: position 112,241 of record NZ_JAHPYJ010000008.1, on the reverse strand, counting down.
AGATTTTTTTCCTCAGTATGATATAAAATCAAATTCTTGATATTTAATGTTTGTGCTAGTTCGCTAGCTTCTCTTACTGTTGAATGATGCTTTTCGTATGGCTTAAAAAAATCACGTTCTTGATATAAACAAAAAGCTTCACTTAATAACCATTTTGAATCAACAGCATATTGATAACATAATTCATTGAATGGCTCATCACCTAAACATGTCAATTTTCCATCATCTAATTCAATCGAAAAACCAAATTGTTTTGCTTTTGTTGAGTAAATATCAAAGAAAGTCACAAGATGTTCACAAATTGTGATTTTTTGTCCATCTTGTACTTCATTAATAAATATGCGCTCATCAATTAAATTATAGAGTTTCTCTTGTACTGTTAGTTTGATAATTGTTTTTATTGTAGAAACCAATTCATCATGACAGTATATGTTGAAGTTACCGTCATATTCACCACTTTTGATTTTGGTTGCAACCATTCTAAAAATCCATACTACTCCCAATACATGATCAGTGTGGCTATGCGTAACAATCATATTTGTTATTTGGGATAATTCAATCTTTGCCAGTTCAAGCTGCTTTAAAATACCATTTCCACCGCCGGCATCAACCAATAAATATTCATTTTTATTTTTCAAAGCAAAGCAAGTATTATAACAATTTTTTACACCTGCATTTCCTGTTCCTAATATAATTACCTTCTCCATAAATATCCTCCGCGCTAAATTATACACCATATCAAATAAAGTTTATAGACTCTAACTTTAAATTAAAGAAAATTAGGACCGGCTAACCAGTCCTAATCAATTATCGTAATATTCTCATTGAATTTAAGATTGCAATCAATGTTACTCCAACATCAGCAAACACACCCATCCACATATTGGCGTATCCAAACATTGTTAATAATAAGACTCCAATTTTAATAATCAATGTAAAAGTCACATTTTGTTTTAGAATTTTATTTGTTTTTTGTGAAATACTGATTGCTTCACCAATCGTAACAATATCATCATTCATCAATACAATATCAGCTGCTTCAATAGCGGCATCACTTCCAACACCACCCATAGCAATTCCTAAATCAGCTCGAGCTAGAACTGGTGCATCATTAATACCATCACCGACAAATGATAATTTTGCTCCCTGATTGATTAGAGTTTCTACTTGAATTACTTTATCTTGTGGCAACAACTCACTATAAACTGTGTCAATTCCAATTTTTTTAGCAATATCTTCGGCTACTTCGCTACGATCCCCTGTCAACATTACAGTATTTTTAATACCATATTTTTTCAGATGTTTGATTCCTTCAATAGTAGTTTCTTTTATTTTATCTGCGACAACAATATTACCTAAATATTTACCTTGACAAACAATATGCACTACTGTCCCTACTGTAGATGGATTATTGACTGTAATTCCTAAACCTTCAATATAAGATTTATTACCTAAATTATATACTTTACCATCAATTTTAACTTCAATACCTTTACCTGCTATCTCTTTAAAGTCACTAATTCGCTTTTGATCAATTTCTTGACCATATTTTCTTAAAATACTTTTAGCAATTGGATGATTTGACATACTTTCACCATATGCTCCAAGCATCAATAAGTCATCGGCACCATTAATTTCTACAACTTCAAAGCTACCTTCTGTAAGTGTTCCAGTTTTATCAAACACAACAGTATCAATATCCTTTAATAATTCAAGATAATTACCGCCTTTGATTAATGCCCCAACTTTACTTGCTTTCCCTAATCCTGCATATAGTCCCAATGGAATTGAAATAACCAATGCACATGGACATGAGACAACTAAGAAAGTTAAAGCCCGATATAACCAATCTGTAAATACTGCATCTTTAAAAATCAGCATTGGAACAATTGCAAGTGCAACAGCCAAAAATACAACAGTTGGCGTATAGATTCTTGCAAAGCGTGTAATAAATTGTTCAATTGGAGCTTTTTTACTAGCTGCATTTTCAACTAAATCTAAAATTCTTGAAACAGTTGAATCTTCATAAACCTGAGATACTTTAAGATTAATAATTCCTGTTAAATTAACTACGCCTGCTAATACTTCGTCACCTTTGCTAACATTACGCGGCAGTGTTTCACCAGTTAAACTAGATGTATCTAGAGTACTAGCACCTTCAAGTACAACTCCATCAAGAGGTACCTTTTCACCAACTTTAACAATAATCTCGTCACCAATCTTAATTTCTTCTGGAGCAACTTTTTTTATTTCCTCACCCACTAATAAATTAGCATAATCACTTTTTAAATCCATTAATGAACTAATTGAAGTTCTTGTTTTATTAACTGCATATGCTTGAAAAATTTCTCCAACAGAATAGAATAACATAACTGCAATAGCTTCTTTATAGTCACTGATACAAAATGCCCCAATCGTTGCAATACACATTAAGAAATTTTCATCAAAAACCTCACCACGCCTGATATTCTTTAATGCTTTTAATATAACTTTATACCCTACTAATAAATATGCAATTCCATAAACAATTGCTGCATAATCAAACTCGCCCGCTATAATACCAGCAATATAAACTAAGGTTCCACCAATTAACCCAAGATGTTCCTTAGGAACAAATAATTTTGGTTTTTCAACTACTTTAATTTCATCTTTTAATGTCAAAGTCACATCGTCTTCAACTTGATCAACTACTTTTTGTAGTTTTTTCAATAATTCATTTTGAGCAATCGATGTCTTAGGTTTTACTTTCAGTGTTTCAGTAGAAAAAATAATCATTGCTTCATCGATTTCATTCATTTTATTAATTGCTTGTTCAACTTTCATAGCGCAATTTGCACAATCCAATCCACTGATTTTAATATTAATCGCACCTTTTAAATCACCATGTTGAACTGATTCAATATTATGCTCATGGTCATGTCCACAGCTGCATTCCTTGTGATCATGGTGATGTTCATGCTCGTGTCCGCAGCCACATTTCTCGTGATCATGATGATGTTTGTGATCATGTTCACCGTTACATTCTTCGTGATTATTAGAAACATTATAATCTTGACCATTTTTTGATAAATTGATTACTTCTACATCCGGTTCAACGCTTTTAACAGCTTCAACAATTTTTGATTCATCAAACAAATCAGTATCTGTTTCAACAAACATTTTTGTCGTTGCGAACACAACACTGCACTCTCTAACATTTTCAAGTTTACTAACTCGCTCTTGAACCTTTTGAGCACAATTAGCACAATCTAAACCTTTCAAACTATACTTAAGTTTCATAAATACCCTCTCCTTACTCAATTACATGTTTATACCCAGCGTCAAATATCTGCTTAACGTGTTCATCATCAAGTGAATAATACATCAATTTCCCATCTCTCCTAAATTTAACTAGGTTTGCTTGCTTTAAAATTCTTAATTGGTGTGAAATAGCAGACTGTGTCATATCTAAACACGCCGCTAAATCATATACACACATTTCTGATTCAAACAAAGCACAAATAATTCTGATTCTAGTTGAATCACCAAAAACTTTAAACAACTCAGCAACATCATAAAGAATTTCCTCTTCCGGCAATGCTGCAGCAACTTTATTAACAATAGCTTCGTTTACTACTTTATCCATTTCTTATCTCCTTTCGTATGAATATTTATTCATATGACAATATGATTATATATCCATATATTTACATTGTCAATCAATAATGATAAAATATTTTAAAAAGTATGGAGGATTCACATGAAAAAATTACTAGTAGTGATTGATTATCAAAATGATTTTGTAAATGGTAGTTTAGGATTCCAGGAAGCAGTGGCCTTGGAAGACTATCTTGCAGATCTTATCAAGGAATACCATAATAACAACGATGATGTTATTTTTACTTATGACACTCATCAAAAAAATTATTTAACTACCCAAGAAGGAAAAAATCTTCCTGTTGCGCATTGTCTTGAAAACACTGAAGGATGGCAATTATATGGAAAAATCCATGATTTAGCAAAAAATGATAAAAAAATAATAAAAGAAACTTTTGGCTCATTAGCATTAGGTAATTATTTAAAAAATAAACAATACAATGAAATTACTTTAGTCGGTGTCGTTTCAAATATCTGTGTAATATCTAATGCAATAATTATTAAAGCGGCCTTACCCGAAGCATCTATCATTATTGATTGTTTAGGAATTGCAAGCAACGACCCCCTTCTTGAACAGAAATCAATTGATATTATGGAAAATTTACATATGAAAATTATTAATAAAAAAAGATAGCTGTATTGAAGATTTAAAACAGCTATCTTTTTTTATTAACATTTCGATATGCAACACCACGAGTAATCCGTAATAATTTCTCTTCACCAGGAAAATGAACTGGATTATTAGGGAACGTCCGATAAATTTCAATTATATCTTTTGCATCTGCAACTATTTCTTCTAATTGCATAAAACCGTACATTTTAGGCGGTAACAGATAAATTGGAACTGATATGGTCGTCTCCTGTAAAAGACGTTCAACATAAATTTTTAAGTGAGGGCAGCACATAATTATGTCAAAATCAGCTTCTTTTTCTTTAACAAGAGAAAACGGATAAAATTCAAGATAAACCTCTTCTTGTAATCCTTTCTCAACTACTTCTTTTTTCATTCTCTCAGTTACATAACTAGAAGAGAATCCTCCGCCACAACATATTAATATTTTCAACATAACTATTCCTTCCTTTATAATTTACTATTCATAACTATTAATGGCCTTAGAATTTTAACTTCTGCAAATATTTATACTACTATATATCTTATCATATAATCTTCGTTTCCAACAAACTAATTGCTTTTTTTAGGATAAGAACATAATTAGTTACATTATCATAGTTTATTAGATAAATTCTATCTTGTATCACTAGCTAAATGAGAGTATACTTATAAATAAATTAAGGGGGTTGTTTAATAATGGAAATCAAAATTGAAAGAGCGAAAACTCTAAAAGAAAAACCAAATCAAGATAATTTAGGTTTTGGAAATTATTTTACTGATCATATGTTTATGATGGACTATACAGAAGGAACAGGATGGCATGATGCACGCATCGTTCCATACGCACCAATTCCAATGGATCCTGCTACAATGGTACTTCACTATGCCCAAGAGACTTTCGAAGGTTTAAAAGCATATCGTGATCCTAACGGTAACATAACTTTATTCAGACCAGAAATGAATGCTCGAAGAATGATTAATTCAAATAGACGTATTTGCATGGCTGAATTACCTGAAGAAATGTTTGTAGAAGCGGTTGAAGCAATTGTTAAATATGAACAGGATTGGATTCCAACTGCAAAAGATACTTCTTTATATATTCGTCCATTCATGTTTGCAAGTGAAGCTGGTGTTGGGGTACATCCTGCTAAAACTTATACTTTTATTATCATTTTATCACCAGTTGGTAATTACTATCCTGAAGGTGTAAATCCTGTAAAAATTTGGGTTGAAGATGAATATGTAAGAGCCGTTAAAGGTGGCACTGGATTCACTAAATGTGGTGGTAATTACGCTGCCAGTATTGCAGCTCAAGTAAAAGCAGAATCTCATGGTTATACTCAAGTTCTTTGGCTTGATGGTGTACATCGCAAATATGTCGAAGAAGTAGGAACAATGAATGTAATGTTTGTAATTGATGGTAAAGTTGTTACAGCACCTTTAGAAGGTTCAGTATTACCAGGAGTTACTCGTGATTCTATCATCCATATTCTTAAAGATTGGGGATATGAAGTCGAAGAACGTGAATTAAGTATCGATGAATTAATGGCAGCTGGTCGCAATGGTAAATTGACAGAGGCATTTGGAACTGGAACAGCAGCTGTAATTTCCCCTGTCGGTCAACTTTATTATAAAGGTGAAGAAGTTATTATCAATGATTTTAAAACTGGTGACTTGACACAAAAATTATATGATACTTTAACCGGGATCCAGTGGGGTCGTTTAGAAGATAAATATGGTTGGGTTCGTCACATCAAATAAAACTGGAGACACTCCAGTTTTTTCTTATAAATATAAAAATAAGAACATCGATATGTTCTTATTTTCGTTTATTCATAGGTATATATTCATATGTTTCTCCAACATATTTAGCAGCGGGACGAATAATCCGTCCTGAATATAATTTATTTTCAATATTATGAGCTAACCATCCAACTGCTCGACCAACTACGAACATCAATGTATATAGTTCTGTTGGAATACACAACATATCATATATTAGTCCGCTATAAAAGTCGACATTCGCACAAACAGTAATTCCTTTACGATTTTTTATTGCCTGAATAGCAGCCTGTTCAAAACGATAATAGAAATCAAATTCTGCTTCTCGCCCCTTTTCAAGAGCTAGTTCGCTACATTGTTGTCTTAAAATAACACAACGCGGATCACTAACCGTGTATACAGCATGACCAATCCCATAAATCAATCCACTATTATCATTGTATTGTTTATCTAAAATTCTTTCGACGATCTCATTAATTTGTTCATCACTTGCATCTAGACCAATTTCATTAATTATCAGTTTCATTTGATTCATTACAGCAAGATTTGCCCCACCATGCTTAGGACCTTTTAAAGAACCAATTGCCCCAGCAAAACTCGAATAAATATCTGTTCCGGTCGAACTTATTACAACATTAGTAAACGTTGAATTATTACCACCACCATGATCAGCATGCAGAACTAAGCACATATCGAGTACTTCAGCTTCTTTAGGTGTGAAGTGTTTATGGTCACGCAATAAATATAAGATATTCTCTGCAATTGATAGATCTGGCCTAATTTGGTGAATATATAAACTTTCTTTGTCAAAATAATGCACTTTACTACGATATGCATAACAAACAATTGAAGGAATTTTAGCAATTAGATTCAATCCTTTGTACATTGTTGATGAAGGACTAATATTATCTGGATCCTCGTCATACGAATATAACATCAAAACTTCCTGTTGTAATTTATTCATTAAATTTTTAGATGGAAACCCAAGAATTTTAGATTCCAAATAATGCGGTGGTAATTCATAACGCTCAGATAGCTCCTTTTTAAAATTTTCTAATTCCTCTTTGTTTGGCAAATAGCCAAACAAGATCAGAAAACAAGTCTCTTCAAATAAAAAGCGTTGATGCGGTTCGCGTTTATTGATAATGTCTGATACTGCGATTCCACGATAATAAAGCTCCCCATCACAGTCAACTTTCTTACCATCAATTTTTTTATACCCTACAACATCAGCAATCTTGGTTAAACCTACTAATACCCCAGTACCATCCTCGTTCCGTAATCCTTTTTTTACATCAAATTTTGAATATAATTCATTATCTATCTTGTTATTACTTTCTTTTGCTTTTTCAATAAAACCATCAATAAATTGACTCATATAAGCACCCCCATAAATTTAAGTAGTTTTATTATAACACTTCTTCTTTTGATTGTATACAATCTTTGTGACAAATTGTATACAATAACAAGTTGTCCAATTAACTTTAGAATCATTTAATATATTCTTAAGTAAAATTAATGAGATGATTAATTTTAACTTATTGTTTAATCATTATAATTAAGTTAAAATATTCTAAAGAGGAGAATTATATGAAAATAAATAATCAAGATTATCATGGTTTATCAACCGCTGAAGTTAATCAGCGTATAAGTAATGGTAAAATCAACACGGTCGATAATAAAATCACTAAATCTTATAAACAGATTTTTTTAAATAATACAATTACTTTTTTTAATATTTTAAATGCTGCTTTACTCGGCTTAGTACTTTTTGTTGGTTCATATAAAAATACACTATTTATTTTAGTAATTATTATTAATACGATCGCTGGAATATATCAAGAGATTAAAGCGAAAAGAACGTTAGATCGCCTATCTATTCTTACTACCTCACACGTTGAAGTTATTCGTGATGATGAATTAAAAGAAATTGATATTGATCAGATCGTTCTGGATGATTATATTGTCTTAACTACAGGAGCCCAGATTCCAACTGATAGTATTTTAATTGATGGGCATATGGAGACTAATGAATCACTGCTCACTGGTGAATCAGATCCTGTTTTAAAACAAAATGGCGATACTTTGTATTCCGGTAGCTTTATTACCTCTGGTAAAGGAATTTGTAAAGTTATTCACGTTGGGGATGATAACTATATGAATCAGATTACACAGGAAGCAAAACGTTTAAAGAAACATAATTCTGAATTAAATCGTTGTTTAAATAAAATTTTAAAATATGTAAGCATCGTTATTTTACCGATTGGCGGTCTATTATTTTTAAAGCAATTTTTTTATGGAAATCAAACATTTAACAGCTCAATCGTTAGTACCGTTGCTGCTATACTAGGAATGATTCCAGAAGGTTTAGTGCTGCTTACAAGTGTTGCTTTGACCTTAAGTGTTTTACGATTAGCAAAACAGAATACTTTAGTTCAGGAATTATTTTGCATTGAAACTTTGGCACGTGTTGATGTCTTATGCTTAGATAAAACCGGGACTATTACTGAAGGAACAATGAAAGTTGAATTTGATGTTAAAATGAGCAATGTTGATATTAGTGAAATCGTTGGAAACTTAATGCATTCTCTAACAGATGTTAATGTCACTGCTCAAGCATTAAAAGAGCATTATCAAACAAAAACTAATTTTAATCCATATTTTGTTATCCCTTTTAGTTCTGATCGAAAATATAGTGGTACCTCCTATTTTAATCGTGGTACATATTATATTGGAGCTTATCAGTTTTTATTTCCAAAGGGAAATGAAGAATTGGAAGAAAAATGTGTTGACTATGCTAGTGAAGGCTATCGTATTTTAGTTTTGGCACATACTGATGAAGTAATGAGTAATGAAGCTTTGCCTGTCGATTTAGAGCCTTTAGGTATTATTGTGTTAAGTGATGTAATTAGGAAAGACGCTAAAGAAACATTAGCTTATTTTAACGAGCAAGGTGTTGATTTAAAGGTTATTTCTGGTGATGATCCGATTACAGTTTCATCTATCGCGAAACGAGCTGGATTGAATAATGCCCACCATTATGTTGATGCAACTACCCTTTCAACTTCTGAAGAAATAGCAGAAGCTTTAAATAAATATTCGGTCTTTGGGAGAGTCACTCCGCAACAAAAAAAGGCTATGGTCGTTGCCTTAAAACAACAGGGTCACACTGTTGCAATGACTGGAGATGGAGTCAATGATGTTCTAGCTTTTAAAGAGGCAGATTGCTCTATTGCAATGGCATCAGGAAGTGATGCAGCTAAAAATGCAGCTAATCTAGTTTTGCTTGATAACAATTTTGATGCAATGCCTCATATCGTTGATGAAGGACGGCGCGTTATTAATAATATTACGATGTCAGCATCTATGTTTTTGATTAAAACTATATTTTCTGCTCTCATAGCTATTTCAACTATCTTTTTTGGTCAAGCCTACCCTTTTGAGCCAATACAATTATCACTTATCAGCGCATGTGGTGTAGGAATACCAACTTTCTTCTTGACATATGAAGCTAACTTTGCACGAGTTGAAGGAAATTTTTTAGAAACCGTTTTAGAAAAGTCTTTCCCTTCTGCTTTTACAATTGCCATAGGAGCTACTTTAATTACAAATATTGGTCTTGCTTTGAATTATGATCCTAACATGCTTTCAACTGTCTGTGTTTTATTTACAGGATGGAATTATACAATAGCTCTTTTAAAGATATATAGACCACTAACTAAATATCGCAAGTTTATTATTTATTCAACTCAATTTTGTTACTATATTTCAATGATGATCGGGCAGTCAATTTTAGAATTAACAGGCGTTTCATTTAACTGGCTAATGATACTATTAGGATTAATTGCGTTTTCATCAATTATTGTTGACTTGTCTGCTGAACTATTTAAATATATAAAAATATTTAAATAATTTCTTGAAAAACGTCGAAAAAAGAGATTGTCAAAAGGTTAAGGATTTTCCTTAGCCTTTATTGTTGCCAAAATAACATAAATATTGATAGAATAGAATAAAGGAAGAAGGTATATTATGTATAATAAAATAAAATTATTGGCACAACAATACCACCAAGAAACAATTCAAACTCGACGTGATTTTCATAAATATGCTGAGCGCGGCTGGTTAGAAATGCGAACTGCTTCACTAGTAGCCCGTAGACTTGATAGTTTAGGGTACCAAGTCTCAGTTGGCAAGGAAGTTATGCGTGAAGAGTTCCGGATGGGATTACCAAGTAAACGCCTATTAACTTTAAATTACAATCGTGCCCTCCTTCAAGGAGCCGACCCCTATTACATAGAAAAAGTAAAGAATGGTTTTACCGGGGTCGTTGGAGTAATGCACAACGGAATTGGACCTGTTGTAGCAATTCGTTTTGATATAGATGCTCTTAGCATTACTGAAGATGATTCAGCAGATCATAATCCTGGTAAAAATGGCTTTATTTCTTGTAATCCTGGTGCTATGCATGCTTGTGGTCATGACGGTCATACTGCCATGGGATTAACTGTGGCCAAAATACTAGCACAAATAAAGGAACAACTACATGGAACAATCAAATTAATTTTTCAGCCTGCTGAAGAAGGTGTACGTGGCGCTAAAAGTATTGCTTTAAGCGGAATTCTTGATGACGTTGATTATATTTTTGCGGGTCATATTTGGCAGCAGGTCGAAGGGGAAGATTATGATATTTATTTGGGAATGAACGAAACATTTGCAACAACAAAACTTGACGTAACCTATCATGGTGTTTCTTCTCATGCTGCAGGAATGCCACAATTCGGCAAAAACGCCTTATTATCTGCTGCTTCATGTATCCTAAATCTTCATTCAATTCCACGTAATAGTGATGGTTGTACCCGTATCAATGTTGGTACAATTAGAGCAGGAACAGGAAGAAATGTAGTCCCAGAAACAGCTAAATTAGAAATCGAAGTACGTGGCGCCACTACAGAATTGAATAATTATATGGAAGTTTATGCTCGGGATGTTATTAGAGGAGCAGCATTAATGCACGATACCATTGTAGAGATAAACGAGATGGGAAAAGCTTATTCGCTTGACTGTGATAAAAAAATGATGGATTTAATTCGCCATATTTGTATCGATCATTTAGGTGATATTAAAGTTGCCAAAGAGGATTTAAGCCCGCTAGACGGTAGTGATGATTTTTCCTATATGATTGCCACTGTCCAAGCACATGGCGGAATAGGCACTTATATGAAATTGACAACTGATCTAGTCGCTTCACCTCATAACTGTACATATGACTTTAATGAAGATGTTTTGTTAACAGGAACAACTGTCTATAGTAGCATTGCCTACTATTTATTAAATCAAGATTAATATTTGTGATAGAATCAAGATTCTATCACTTTTTAAATTAAAAAAGAGCACAATTTGTGCCCTTATTTAAAGAAATCCATAAATTTATCAACTGCAGTATCCACACCACTATCAAGATCGGTTTTAAATTGATCAAATCGAACTTTAGCATCAGCTATAATGTCATCAACTTCTCCATCTTTAGCATTATAAACTTTTGCAGCGTATTCTTTTGTGCTGATCCCTAAATCTCTAATTGAATTATCATCGTCAACTTCTCCCTTATCTGCAGCCATTTCTAAATAACTACCATGTTCGTAAAGCTTTTTCGCAACCTCTTTGTCTTTAACATCATCGATATTATCGCGAATATAATTTACTGCTTCATTTACATCATCACGATTAACTTTATAGTCACTACTAAATTTATTTTTAACTCTACTATCAATTCCCTCTAATCCATTATCCTCATCTGATTCATTAGTGGTAGTATTGTTATTACTATCTTTGTTAGTATCATCATTGTTTGAACATCCAACAATCGAAAAACTCATTGCAAATAATAACAATAAACAGCATATTGATTTTAAAATACGTTTCATATCTATTCTCCTTTAACTTATCTATCTATATTTTTCACCAAAATTATTTTTTTTAAACAAAATATCATAAAAATCATGTATAATGAATTTGGTGATTTTTATGAAAGAACAACAATTAGATGCATTACTAGAAAATATTAATTATGAAATAAGTTTATTATCCAATGCAAGTGCCTTTATCAAACAAGTCTTTTCTGATATATCTTGGGTTGGTTTTTACCTTTGCCAAGATAATCAGCTGATCTTAGGTCCATTCCAAGGAAAAACAGCTTGTACACTCATCCCCTTTAACAAAGGTGTATGCGGTGCCTGTGCAACAAATCTTAAAACTTACTGTGTTCCTGATGTTCATCAGTTTCCTAGTCATATTGCTTGTGATAGCGCAACAAACAGTGAACTTGTTATCCCGTTGATTATAGATAATAGCTTGTATGGCGTTCTAGATTTAGATTCTCGTTGTTTTGCACGGTTTCAACCTGATGACCAGGAAGAGCTAGAAAAATTAGCACACATAATTATTAAACATTTAAAACGAATAAAGGAAGAAACAAAATAGTTTCCTCCTTTTAACTTTTTTTATCAAATTTTTGTTTACATTTAGGACAAGTAATTGTAATTTGTCCCCGACCACGTGGCACTCTAACAGTTTGCTTGCAGTTAGGACATAGAAAATATTTATGCATTTTATCATTTTTATTACTTTTAATAATATTAATTCTTTTTTTGACAGGCTGGATTAAAGATAAAAATTTATCATTTTCAGCTCGCCTTTTATAAATATTACGAGAATAGGTCCTAAAAATATTAATAATTAAAATTATCCAAATAATTGTTGCAAGATATGGATTGCGAATTACAAAAAGATTTAAAATTAATAAAATTAATGCAAATATTAATAAAAAATTGTTTAGTTGATCCAATCCATAACGACCTGACATAAAGCGATACAGCGCATTTTGAAACTTATTCATGTTAACCCTCTTTTCAAATTATACATTAAGTATAATTTGAAATTATTAAATCTTTATGAATTATTTTCATTAGTATCTTTTTTCTTATGTTCTTTACGACTACAATCGTATGTCTCTACAATTAACGTTTTAAAAAATTGAATTAATGCATTTCTTGTATCGCTGTTCATATTTTTGATTTCTTTAATAGCCGTAATTAGATGTGATAATGATTTTTCAGAAAAATCATTAATTTTTTCAATTTTAGCTGCTTCTAAAATTGAAAATACTGCAGTAACTGCATCCTTTCGTGTTTTACTGTCGACTTTACTTAGCCATGATTTAAAAGCTGCATCCATAGTTTGGCTGTCCTTACTCATTTCAGTAGCACAAACAAATTGTGTTCCTTCTACTGACCAGCTAAAGCCACTATGTTGCATTAAACCTTTAGCGCTACTTTTAACTACTATTTTTTCTTCAAGATTCTCAAGCATTATCCCGAATACGGAACTTTCTGGAATGAATTTTTTTATCCTAGTAGAAATATTGCGGTAATTATCTGTATTTAGCATTTTTTGATTAAAACCAGGGCCGTCATTATTATAAATCTCAATAATTCGTTTAGATATTTTAGAATTCACACAACTAGATGCATAAACTGCTAAATTTCCTCCTTTTGAATGACCACCAACACGAATTTTAACACCAGATATCTTTTGGGTGATATATATCCTAAAAATTTGATACCACTTCATTTTATAATCACAATGGCATAAAAGATAAAAAAGTGATTTAGAAAAATCGATTTCAGCAATTTTAGCCAAATACTCAACTGCTCTTTGCTGAGAAGCAACTGGAAATTGATAAGTCATTTGAAAATCCTCACGCCAGCCTAAAATTGTATCATCAGTGCCACGAAAAGCAACATAAATACTACTATCTTCTAATTGAAAAGTAATTGCCGCAAATTGTTTTATACTTTGATAGTCCAGTTCATTAATATAATTAGATAGCAGAATATTTTGATAACGCGGACATTTAGCTAATTCTTGTAATAATGTAATTGATTCCTTAGTGAAAGATATCTCATCTAGTAATTCTTCAATATTATTTACTTGACTAAAATTATTAGCAACATCTTTTAAACAATAACTTTGTTCATTGGGAAATGTGGGAACTATTTTATCAAAATCAACATAAACTAATTCACTTAAAATCAAGCCATCAATATCATTAAATGGATCTATTCTCATTGACAGATCACCTCGCCATTTTAAATAATCATATATATTGGACATTTTTGTTCCCCCTTTCCTTTTTTGGCATTATACCATATTTAAAAAAAATTATACAACTTCATGACATTTATTGACAATAAATTTTTGAAACCTATAATGTTTATGGAAAGGTCGAGAAAAATGAAGTTATTCAATAAATTTTCAAAAAAACAAAAAATTACCTTTATTTCAGTATTATTTATTTTAATTATTAGTACAGTTTATTTAATCTGGTAAAAAAATAACCAATTGTTAACTTTTGTCAAAGACCCAATACTAGAAATCAACCATGAGTTTGATTATCAAAAAATAATTAAAAATATTAAAAATGTCCAAACATCCGATATTAAGGTCGACACATCTAAATTAAAAAATGATAAAATTGGCAGCTATCCTGTTACCTATATTTATCAGGGCAAAAAGTTCACAGTAAATATTAACGTAGTTGATAAAACTAAGCCTAAATTTGAAATTAATAATATTGAAATAGATGCAGGAATGGATGTTGATCCAACAATGTTAGTTGATAACATTGTTGATGAAACAAAAACAACTATTTCTTTTAAAGATGCATATAATTTTTCAAAAAAAGGAAAAGTCAAAGTGACAGTAATTGTTAGCGATGAAAGTAATAATAAATCAACAAAGCACGCTACTGTTACAGTTTTATCTAAAGATACAACAAAACCAACTATTTCTGGTCTTAATGATCTAACTGTCACTTTAAATGGTAAGGTTGATTATTTAGCTGGCGTTAAAGGAAATGATAATCGTGATCCACATCCACAATTGACTATTGATAACAAAAAAGTAAGATTGGATAAATTAGGTGATTATATTGTAACCTATACTTGCAAAGATAGGTCTGGCAATAAAATAGTTGCTAAAAGAAAAGTTTCAGTTGTTGAAAAGAAAGAAATTGGAGTTTATGCTCAAACTGAAGAAAAAGTTATTTATTTGACATTTGATGATGGTCCTTCAAAAAATACCAAACGTATTTTAGATATTCTTGACAAATATCATGCAAAAGCAACTTTCTTTGTGACTGGTACAAACCAAAACTATAATTACTTGATCAAAGAAGCATATCAACGAGGTCATACAATCGGTTTACATACTTACAGCCATGATTATAAAACCGTTTATACTTCAGTAACCGCATATTTTAATGATTTAGAAAGAGTTGGAAACATGGTTAAAAATGAAATTGGCTTTATTCCAAAGTATATTCGTTTCCCTGGTGGAGCTTCAAATACAATTTCACGTAAATATTGTCCTGGAATCATGAGTATTCTAGCAAACGAAGTAATTGACCGTGGTTATCAATTTTATGATTGGAATTATAGTACAGGTGATGCCGGTGGAAACAATATTCCAGTTAATCAAATCATTGCTACTGCTACAGCTGGAAATGCCAATAATCAAGTGATTCTTGCTCATGATACAGATGCCAAAAATACCACGGTAGATGCCCTTCCGGCAATAATCGAGCATTATCAGGCACTAGGTTATTCTTTTAAAAGTATAGATGACAATTCTTATGTTCCTCATCATCATATTAATAATTAAAAGTAGTTTTCGAAATTGGCTCTAGAATTTGATTTTTCAAAAGATGGAACCTATTTCAATAAAACTATTTTTATTTTTAAGATTTATTAAGAGATTCTTAGGATTTATTATGATAGAATTTTTAAAATAGCGTGTTATGATTATAATTGTTATGTATTGGTTAATTCTTGCTAATTCATTGCAAAGCAATTGTAGTTATATTACAATTAGATAAATTTTGTTTTTTATGAGGATGTTATTTATGGGAAAAATTAAAGGTTTAAATAAACAAGAAGTTGCAAAGCGTATTAGTGAAGGGAAAGTGAACCTTTCCCCTAAACCAGTAGTTAAAAGTAATTTTCAAATTATTATGGGGCATGTTTTTAACCTCTTTAATGCCTATAATTTTATTATTGCTGCTGCTCTAATTGCTGTTCAAGCATATTCAAGTTTATTTTTTGTTGTTATTGTCATTTCAAATACTGTTATTAGAGCGCGACAAGAAATAAAATCTAAAAATATGGTTGCTAAATTAAACTTGATCGTTTCGCCAAAAACTAAAGTTATTCGTGAGGGAAAAACGATTTCAATCGATAACGAAGAAATCGTTCTAGATGATGTAGTTTATTTTGAAACCGGTAATCAAATCAGTGCTGATTCAATTATTATTGAAAATAATGTTGAAGTTGATGAATCACTTTTAACTGGTGAAGCTGATCCAATTTCTAAAGGGCCTGGTGACCATTTATTATCTGGTAGTTTTATTTTGAGCGGTGCTTGCTATGGTAAGGTTGAACATGTTGGAAAAGATAACTATGCAAATAAAATTACTGATCAGGCAAGAACTCGTAAGCCTGTTAGTTCTGTCTTATTAAACACTTTTAATAAAGTTACTCGTTATACTAGTTATTTAGTTTTACCATTAAGTATTTTAATGCTCTATCAGGCTTATATCATTCGTGATCAAGGAATTACAAGCACAATCGTCAACACTGCTACAGCTCTGCTAGGGATGCTTCCTAAAGGACTAGTTCTATTAACAAGTGTATCTTTAGCTGCTAGTGTTGTTAAATTAGGGAAAATGAACACTTTAGTTCAAGAAATGTTTAGTATTGAAACCTTATCACGAATTGATGTTCTATGTTTAGATAAAACCGGTACCTTGACTGAAGGAAAAATGGAAATCGAACAAGTCATTAAATTAAAAAATCCATTAAATCTTGATCTGGATGAGATTATGTGTTCCTTTGTTAAAGGATCTCTTGATAATAATATTACTTTTAAAACACTTAGTAACTATTTTACTGGCCCTGCAAAGTATGAAACATTAGACCGTATAGCTTTTTCTTCAGCCCGGAAATGGAGCGCCATTGAACTAGATTCAATAGGAACAATTATTGTTGGAGCACCAGAAATAATTCGTCCTGATTATCAATTATCACCAAGAATTATTGAGATGCAAAAAAGCGGCGCACGTGTTTTATTAATTGGCCATCACCCAACATTAAATATCTTACAGGAAACTTTAGGACAAACAACACCGATTGGGCTAATTGTTATTAAAGATCCTATTCGGAAAGATGCTCATGAAGCCCTTAAATTTTTCAGTGATAATGATGTTGCTGTAAAAGTTATATCTGGTGATAATCCAGCGACAGTTAGTGCAATCGCTAGTCAAGCAGGTGTTGCTAATGCAGAAAAATACATTGATGCTTCAACAATCGTTACTGATCAACAATTAGAAGATGCAATTTTAAACTATAATGTTATTGGTCGTGCTAGTCCTTTTCAAAAGCACCAGATGATCTTATGTTTACAAAAACATAATCAAAAGGTTGCGATGACGGGTGATGGAGTAAATGATGTTTTAGCATTAAAAGATGCTGATGTTTCAATTGCGATGGGTTCTGATTCCGATATTGCCCGCCAAGTATCGCAATTTATTATTATTGATGGTAAATTACAAACATTAGTAGAAGTTGTTCGAGAAGGTCGCCTAGTTATTAATAATGTTACACGTTCTGCGTCAATGTATTACTTGAAAACAATTTACACGATTTTACTTTCAATATTATCTATTTTAATGAATATACCTTATCCTTTTATTCCTTTCCAAATGACTTTATTGGATATGTTTATTGAAGGTTTCCCTTCATTTATGATTTTATTTGAACGAAATATCGAAAAACCAAAAGAATCAATTGGTCATCATGCTATGCGTTTTTCCTTACCTAACGCATTAGCAATAGTTTTAAGCGTTGCTGGTATAAGATTACTCGCACCAACCTTACAATTGTCGTTAGCAGAAACTTTTTCAGTCCTATATTTTACAACTGCTTTTGTGTCTATTCACATGATTTATCGTATTTATAAACCATTAAACTGGTATCGAGGTGGAGTTTTAATAATTGATATTATTGGCTTTATCCTCTCTACACCGATTTTTTGGCCACTTTTAGAAATGCATGTATTAACACCTAAGTTAATTCAAATTATCCTAATTACGATTGTTATTAGCATTCCTGTTTTAATCATCCTGACAAGGAGTGTTAGTTATTATCTTAAGAATCTAAATAGTAAAAAAGCTTTATAGCATTAATAAGCCTGTTCAAGTTTTTCTTGGACAGGCTCCCATTTAAAACAAATCTATTTATCTAAACAAAAAGATATATTTAGATACATTACTGTACCTTCTATATCTATTTTTCATTTAAAAGTTGAATTAACTTAATCACATCTTCTTGAATCCGAGGTGGTAAATATTGCGGCTTGGCTAATAAAAAACCTTGAAGATAATCAACTTTAAGCTTAATCACCTGCTTTAATTCATCAATCGTTTCAATTCCTTCAGCAATTAATTTCATATCCCGTTCATGAGCATAATTAACAATGTTTTCAACAATTTTACACTTATCAGGATCACTATCAATATTACGAATTATATCCATATCGATTTTAATAAATTTAGGTGAAATCAGCAATAGGATTCGATCACTATTATATCCACTTCCATAATCATCTAATGCTAATTCTGCTTGCCATTTTTTCATTAATTCTGCTTTTTGCTGATGATAATTTTCGTCAATGTACTCAACTTCAGTAACTTCTAAAACAACATTTTTTAAATACTTTGAATACTCCTTTTCTAGCTCATCAATTTTTTTATTACTTAAAATTTGATTTGAAATAGAATTAATAAATATTTTACAATCTTTATTAATTCGCTCATTTCGTAAATGGTTGGCAAAGGTTTCAAGTGATGAGGACCATGTTAATTCTTCAATTTCTGCTAAACGTCCCTCCTCTTTAGCTATTTTTAAAATATCAAGGGGATTTTTTAATGATGGCATAAATGATCTCATTAATGATTCATATGCATAAATAGTTCCATCTTTGCTACTTATAATTGGTTGAAAATAAAACTGAATTGCTCGATCTTCAATAATAGTGTTTAATTCTTCTTTACTTTCGCTTAAAAAAGAATCCGCAATATAATCATTGAGATTAAACTCTGTTAAATTACCTTTACTTGTACGTTTGATCTTATACATTGCATAATCAGCATAATGTTGGAGTTTTTCAAAAGATTCACTATCCCGTGGATACCAGGCAATACCGCCTGATGCATTGACATGAAAATTACTATTATCAGCCAAAGGAATAAAAGCCTTGCTAATTGCTTCCTTTAATTTATTAATTAACTGCTTAATTACATTTTCATCATCATAACCATAAAAGAAAACAAAAAATTCATCACCAGAAATCCGTGAAATAATAGTATTTTCTGGGGTGCTGTTTACAAATGTTTCAGCAGCTTTAGAAATGTAATTATCACCAATTTCATGCCCATAATTATCATTAATGTACTTCAGATTATCTAAATCTAACATCAATAGTGCTGCTATTTTTATTTTGTTTATTTCATTTTCAAATAAACTATTCATGATCCTAATAAATGCTCTCCGATTCAAAAGTCCAGTTAGAGCATCATGATCACGTTCATATTCAATCACATTCTTTTCAACAATTGTATTAGTTACATTCTCAATTACCCCAGTATATGCATTATCATTTACCAATAGCCGTAGATTCACAAAAACATAATTATCATCATCAGGAATTTTGAAGAGATATTCTTTTTTGCTATAATCATGTGAAACAATATATTGTTTATAGCCTTCAAATGTTTCTTTAAATTTTGTCATTGTTAATTCTGAAGTATTAACATCATATTTTAGTAAAACCTCAAAAAAGTTTTCTGATATAAACAATTCTTCAGTGTTTATATTATATTCGAACCCTGCTAGCTTAATACTTGCCATTTGTAATAAATTAGTGAATTTCAAGGCAGTATCACGAACATTTTGATTTAGTTGTTCCATCATATTTGCAAGATGATCAATTTCAGCAATATTTGTACGTCTGAAAGAAATCTTATTTTTAATATTAGCTTTTACGACTTCATCTGATAATTTTTTTATTGGTTTTGAAATGATATAACTAAAAATGAAACTTCCACCAATTCCAACTGTCAAGGTTAAAAAGATTGCGAACATCAAAATCGAAGTGATTTTATTTGTAAATGCAAATAAATCTGAAGTATCAACTATTCCTACTAAAGCCCAGCGTTGATTACTGTATGGTGTATTAGAATTATAAATATTCAAATATTTTAATGAACTATATAAAGTGTTAGAACCTTGATTGATATAATAATCATTCTCAGATTGCATTAATTCAGTTGTAGGACTTTTCGTCGTATAAATATTTCCATTAGTTAAAATATTACTTAAAATCAATGAATCATCTTGATTGATTGCCAACAAATAGCTTCCATTACCTTCATCAAGTAACTCTGTACTGGGCAATAATTTGTTCAAATAATCTAATGTAATATCAATTCCAACGACACCATAAACAGCTCCTTGATCGTTGATTAGCGGTAATGAGTAGGTGAAAGCCTCATTTTCAGAATCTCTCAGGCGAAAACTCCCACCCCAATAGCCCATATCAGTACTCGAAAATTCTTGTGAATTACTAATTGCCTGCTGGTATGGAGTATAGAAAAAATCATAATATTTTATGTTTGCTTTTTTAAATTCAAAACGTGGCCGCCATGATGAATCAGTAGCAATATTTAAAGATTTAACCACTTCAGTTGGAGCTCGTTCAATTAATAAATCCCCATTTTCTGCTGAAGCTTTTGATAATGGATCAAGATCTCTTAAATATATTCCAGGTTTATCTTCAAGTCCCTTATCCAAGTCATGATTATTAAAAATGATATATGCCCCTGTAACATGCTGAGAGCGCATTGTTGAAATCAATTGATCTACAACTGCCAAAATAAGTGGTGTTGCTGTTTCAGAGCTGTCATCAAGATGCTCATAATCAACCTTTCCTTCACTAACAAGCTGCTTAGCTGTCGTATTTATGTGGTCTGTCAATTGAGATAAATTGGACCAATTGTTTAACATTTCATTTTGAAGATAACTGCTTCGATTAATAACTCGCTGATCAACAATATCTTTAGCGTTCTGGTTTAATTTAGCAAACATTCCACCAGTTGAAAGGCTACCAACAAGGATTGTTGTCTCGATTAACACTAAAATACACATTACTACAAGTAAATATGAAAAAATTGATTTGTTTTTCATGATTTTACGAAACATCACAATCCTCCTTCTATAGAACTATTTAATTAATGATTCTAATTGGCTTTTAGTATTAGTATACCACTGATTAAAATAAGTATCATTATTAAATTGGCTAATTGCTTGTTCTAAATTCATTCCATTTGAAAGATTAGTAATAACTGTTTCACGATCTTGTTTAGCTAAATTACTCATTGTTGTTTCTAAAACATTTCTTGCATCAGTTCCCTTTTCAAAAGGAACTGATGTATACATATTATTATCTGAAATCATTTTAAGACTAGTATTTAACGTTTTCTTTACTGACTCATTGACTTCTACTTCATCAGTAATCTTATCAAGATCATTTGCACTTTTGGTAACTGGCAAATAACCACTAGCATTTGAAAAAGCAATATTTTGTTTATCACTAGTAAACCATTTCAAAAATTCAACAGCTGCCTGTTGTTCTTTTTCTTCACTTTTGAGAACAACCATTCCTGCTCCTTGTTGAACGACATAATCTTTACCATCTTTAAATTTAGGGCAAGCAAATGTCTCCAATTCAATTGAATGGCTTTCTTCGTCATTTAAAATAACTTCTTTAGGAAAATATGTGACACTCGAAGATGAAGAAACACAAGCAAGAATATTTCCGATTTTTATATCATCACTTCTAAATTTACCTGATGAACTAAAATAACCACTTATGTAAGGAACATAATAATTATCCCATAATTTTTTAGCAATATCTGCTTCAAAATTTAATACGATTTTATTATCCTTTTTACTAAAAATATCTGTTGCTAGCTGACGATAGCCAACGAGCATATAATTTGCAAAAGCATCACGACCAAAAAATGCTTTTCCATCATTTGGAGCAGCTGTCAAACTATCAGTCCAGTTATAATATTGCTCTGCAACCTTAGTAACACCCTCAATTGTATTTAAATCATTTGTTGAAGCACCCGTAGCATTTGCAAACTTCTCCCAATCTGTTTTATTCAACATAAATAACTCTACTGATTTAGCCACTGGAAAAATTTTTAATGTATCTTTACTTGAAAAGTGTCCTTCTTCAAGATAACCATCGACATACTTAGATAGCTCGTCTTTACTAAAATATTTATTTAAATCTACTGCATAACCTAACTTATCCACTTGATAAGCTGTGTCACCATACGCTGCAAAAATATTCGGAATATCTGCAGCCCCAGCTTTTCCATTAATTGAATCTAAGACATTTCTTTCTAAATCAGAAATTGTTCCTTGACCAGAGCCCTCAACAATTATCCCTTTTTCTTTACCGACTGTTTTGTTAAATTCATCGACTAGACGATTAAATTCCTCTTGTTGCGCACCATTATAATAATGCCATACTTGAATCGTCGTTGGATCATCCTTGTCTAATAAGTTTTTATCCTCATTACTACATCCAGTTACAGCAAAAAACATTAATAAAGATATCAAAACTAATCTTACTTTTTTCATATGCTTATCTCCATTCCCTTATCCCCTAAAGGATAACACAAATTGGTCATTTATACAATCTTCACACTTTATCAATACAAAAAAGGATACCTATTGATATCCTCTATGACAACTCCATTTTTCCAGTATACAATTGATAATATCTTCCTTTTTGATTAATTAATTCATCATGATTCCCACGTTCTATGATTTCTCCATGATCGAGTACCATGATTGCTTTTGAATTACGAACTGTAGAAAGACGATGTGCAATTACAAAAACGGTACGATCTTTCATTAAACTATCCATCCCTTTTTCAATCAATTTTTCAGTATGAGTATCAATAGAACTTGTAGCCTCATCCAAAATTAAAACTGGGGGATTAGCAATTGCTGCACGAGCGATAGCTAATAGCTGACGTTGTCCTTGTGATAAGTTAGAACCATCACCGGTTAACATTGTTTGATAGCCTTGCGGAAGTCGCCGAATAAATGAATCTGCATTTGCTAGTTTAGCTGCTGCCACCACTTCTTCATCACTAGCATCTAATTTACCGTAACGTATATTATCTTCAATCGTTCCTGTAAATAAATGAGTGTCTTGCAAAACCATTGATAACGATTGTCGCAATGCTGCTTTTTTTATTAATTTAATATCAATTCCGTCGTATGTTATACTGCCAGAATCTAATTCATAAAAACGATTAATCAAATTAGTAATAGTTGTTTTCCCAGCTCCTGTAGAGCCCACAAATGAAATTTTTTGACCTGGTTTTGCATATAAGTTTAAATTTTTTAAAATAGGATGGTTGGGGACATAACTAAAACAAACATCATGGAAGCGAACATCACCTTTTAACAAAACCAGTTCTACATCACCATTAGAACGGGGATGACGCCAAGCCCAAAGTCCAGTATTTTCATGACACTCAACTAGCTTACCATATTCATTGCGAACATTTGTTAAAGTGACACTTCCTTCATCTATTTCAACTTTTTCATCCATAATTTCAAAAATACGTTCTGCACCTGACATTGCTGCCAAAATAAAATTCATTTGTTGGGAAAATTGATTTACTGGCATCGCAGTTTGTCGAACAAAAACCAAATATGATGATAAACTTCCTAAATCCATAATCCCATAAATTGCCATAAACCCGCCTATTACAGCAGATAATGCATAATTCAAATATGAAATACTGACAACTGTTGGTATCATAGTTCCTGAATAAGTAACTGCTTTCGTAGCTGCTTGTCGTAAAGCTTGATTTCTTTTTTCAAACTCGGCAAAGTTCACCTGTTCATGATTGAAAACTTTAACTACTTTACTTCCTTCGACCATTTCTTCAATAAAACCATTTAAACTTCCCATATATTTTTGTTGTTGATTAAAATACTGCTTACTCTTTTTACTACTATAACGAATAAAAATAAACATCATTACCATTGAAGCAATTACAATGATTGATAGATAAGGATTTAAAATAATAATCATCGTAATTGTTCCTACAATCATTATAAAACTTTGAATCAACATTGCAAAACTATTATTTAAAGCTTCTAAAATTGTATCAATATCACTAGTAAATCGACTCATCAACTCACCATGAGTACGCTGATCAAAAAAACTAAGCGGTAAGTTTTGTATCTTATCAAATAAATCTTCACGAATTTCTTTAACGATTTCTTGAGCAGTTTTTACCATTAATTGATTATATAGATGACAAGCCCCGACACCAGTTAAATACATAATTGCCATCGTTATTATTGCTTGTAATAGTCCAGCATTATTACCTGGTAGAATGTAATCGTTAATAACCGGTTTTAATAAATAAGTACCTAAAATATTTGCACCTGCACTAATTAATACTAAAATAGCAATGATTATGAGTGTTCCTATATGTCGAGTTAAATAACTAGCCATTGCTTTTAAAGTTTTCTTTAAATTTTTAGGGCGTGGAGTTCCGTTTATTCTAGCCATATTATTTATCTCCTTCTTGAATTTTACATAAATCTTGATAGATATGATTACGATTTGCTAATTCTTCAGGTGTTCCTATATCATCAATTTTACCATCAGTTAAAATAACAATTTTATCTGTATGGGCAAGTGATGATAATCGCTGTGAAATAATAATTTTAGTTGTCTTAGGCAAATAGTATGCTAATCCATCTGTTAGTTTTCGTTCAGTTGCTGTATCTAATGCACTGGTAGAATCGTCAAGAATTAAAATTTTTGGTTTCTTTAATAATGCACGTGCAATACATAACCTTTGTTTTTGCCCACCAGAAACATTAACTCCACCTTGCCCTAAATCTGTATTGATTCCCTTAGGCAATGCATCGATAAATTCACTGGCACAAGCAATGTCTAAAACTTCATTAAGTTCGTGATCACTAGCATCTGCTTTACCCCATAAAATATTTTCCTTAATCGTTCCAGAAAATAGAGTGTTTTTTTGTAATACCATAGCAATTTCATCTCGAAGATGTTCGATTCCATATGATTTTATATCATGACCATCGATTAATAAATCCCCTGCTGTAATATCATATAATCTAGGAATCAATTGTACTAATGAAGTTTTGGCACTACCTGTTCCCCCGATAATACCAACAGTTTCACCAGGCTCAATTTCCAAATTTATATTATTTAATACATATTCTTTTGCTTTTAAGTCATATTTAAAAGCAACATTTTTAAATATGATTTTTCCCCTCGTAATCTTTATGTCACTTTTTTCATCTTTAATATCTATTTCTTCATCAAAAACTTCTTGAATCCGATATGCCGAAGCTAGAGAACGAGTTAACATCAAGAAAACATTTGAAATCATCATTAAGGAATTTAAGATTTGCATAATATAGCTTAAAAATCCTGTTAATTCACCTACTTGCATATTTCCAACCTGAATCATCCCACCCCCAAACCATAGAATTGCAATAATCGTCGAATACATCACAAATTGAAAACACGGCATATTCATAACTGCATAATGGAATGATTTACGTGAAACTTGTTGATAATTCAAATTAACTTCATTAAATTTAGCTTGTTCGTAATCTTTTCTAACATATGACTTTACAACTCTGATCGCAATTAGATTTTCCTGAACTATCGAATTGACAGAGTCTAAAGCTCTTTGCATTTTCCCATATAAAGGACGAACTTTTGACATAATTATAATTAAGCATGTTGCTAGAACAGGAATAGCTATTAAAAAAACAACAGCTAATTTAGCATTAATTAGTATTGCCATAGTTAGTGCAGTTAACATCATAAAAGGTGCTCTAACTAACGGACGAATCCCATTACAAATAGCGTTTTGTAAAATAGTAACATCACTTGTAAGTCGAGTAACTAACGATGAAGTACTAAAATGATCTGTATTTTTAAACGAAAATTCTTGAATCTTTTGATATTGTGCTTTTCGCAATTCATAGCCAAACCCCTGTCCTGCTTTGGCAGCAGTCTTTGCATACAATAAGCCTAAACCAAGCGACAAAAGCGCACATATAATCATTAATCCCCCTTTGATCAGAATATAATTTCTATCTTTATTTGCTACACCGATATCAATAATATCAGCCATTATCAAAGGAATAATCAACTCAAAAAGAGTTTCTAAAATAACAAACACTGCACTTAAATAAAGATATTTTTTATAGTTTTTAAAATAGCCAAAAAATTGTTTGAACATCTTATTCCTCCTTTAACAAGGCGTCATAAAGGCGCTCTAAGTAATTAATAAATTGTTTTCTTTCTTCCTTGCTAAAATCTCTCAAGGTAATATCTTCACGCTCATCTAGATATGCTTGCCATTTAAGAAAAGTGATTTTTCCTAATTCGGTAAGTTGAATATATACATTTCTCTTATTTTCCTCACTATAATTCCGTTTAATAAAACCATTACTTTCTAATTTGTTTAGCATAATTGAAACTGTAGCAGGCTCAATATCACAACCTTTAGTAATATCTTTTTGTAAACATTCTCTTTTCTGTTCATACAAATATCGTAAAACCTTTGGCTGTCCTGGTGCTAAATTCAGTTCTTTTAAAAAAGGAATATTCTTTTTCCTTTGTGTATGCGCTGTTTTAAATAATAAATAATATAATGAATTAGCCATCTTTCCTCCTATTATTAGCATCCTAACTATTAGTATACTAATCTTATTAATAAAGTCTGTCAAGGTATTTACTAAAATTAAAAACCGGCTTCTATTTAGAGCCGGTCATTTTATATATTTTACTTAGTGTATTATATGCTGTTTTAATCGTACCATCGTATTCCTCAGCAAAAACAATAGTCATTTCCTCTTTTAAAATAATAGCTAAACAATATTTTAATTTACGATTCAATCGTCTATCTAATAACGCCATTCGTCCAAATAATAAAACATTTACAGGATCCAGCTGTTTTTTTAATTCCTCGATTTCACCATATTTCACTTCAATAATATCGTTATAAGAAAACTTTCTACTTTTGAAGATACCATCAACTGAAAAGCTATTTTCTTTAAGATTTAAGGTATAAATAGCACGCTTTTGATATTCAGCAATACCACCAATATAATTAAGATTATATTTAAATGTTTTTTTCATTTTCAAACTCCTAATCCTGATTAAAATTCTTAAGTCCTTCTAATAAATAATTATGACTCTTAGGTTGTTTACGTCGGAATTCTTCTAATTTTTCTTGATCAAGTTGTGCTACTTCTAATCGAAGTTCGCGAGAAGATATTCTTTTCCCACCTTGCCCTAATACGATTAATTGTTCTAACGCATCAGATGTGGCCACTGTAATATTGTATTTACTTGCCAACTCATGAGTTGCCCGCTCAATATACATATCAGCAGTTTGTGCTTCTTTAGTATATGCGATATAAATATTATGATATTTAGTAGTTGAACCAATATTATCTTTAACCTTATATGCATCAAATACTAAAATCAAAATACATTTTTTGTAACCTTGATAGTTGCACATAATATCAATTAATCGCATTCTAGCTGCGTCTAAATTATCTTTTGCTAACTCTTTCAATTCTGGCCAGGCATGAATAACATTATAGCCATCAACTAATAAACATTCTGGAATGTATTTATAACTTGACTCATTAAATATTTTTTTAGTTACTTGATGTTCGCCAGATCTTTGTTTAACTGGTCCATAAGTGCGTGTGAAAATATTTTCTAACTCGTCATCAATATTATCAAATTTAGATTTATCCTGAATATTATTAGCGGTCTTCTTTATTTTTTTAAAAACAAATGGTATGTGCATATGTTGGGCAACTTGATCCCACCTTACATTATAACCAGCACCATGACTGCAAAATACTGATCCTGTTGGATTTTCTACATCTGCCTCACTATCATAGTTGAATGATTTAATTACTTCAGCCTGATTTTGACATGGGCGATAATCACTTAACTGACAAATTAGGCGTCCTTTTCCTTTAGTATATCTAACAACTTCACTTTGATAATTTTGCATTTTACTGACTGGTGCACTTCCGGTAATAACAACAATATCAGTTTGATTTTCCGGTAATTTAAAGTTCCCTGCCATTGCCTCAATATCATAAATCGCTCGACTCAGATATTCAATCGGTAATTCAAGTGAAAAATCAAAATACGGCTCTAGTAAAACCGATTTTGCTGTTTTCAAGCCTTGACGTATCGCCCGATATGTTGCCTCTCTAAAATCACCGCCTTCAGTATGCTTTAAATGTGCTTTTCCAGCCACTAAAGTTATTTTCATATCTGTGATTGGCGAGCCCGTAAGTACTCCCAAATACTCTTTTTCTTGTAAATGCGACAAAATTAATCGTTGATAGTTATTCGCTAGAAGATATTCTTGACAATTTGTATCGAATTTTAATCCCGACCCTGGTTTCCCGGGTTCTAAAAGTAAATGTACTTCAGCATAATGACGTAATGGTTCAAAATGTCCTACCCCTTCAACAGTTTCTTCAATCGTCTCTTTATAAATAATTCTCCCATAATCAAAATCAACTTCAACTTTAAACCGCTCTTGGATTATATTTTTAAGCACCTCAATTTGAATTTCACCCATTAATTGAACATGAATTTCTTTGGTTCTAACGTTATAATTGATATGTAGCTGAGGATCTTCTTGTGCTAATAAATTTAACTTTTTTAACACTTGATGTTGATCACAATCAGGAGGCAATTTAATTTGATAATCCATGTATGGTGACAACAATGGCTGAGTCGTATTATCTTCTATACCTAATCCCTGACCAGCAACTATACTTTTAAGCCCTTTAATCGCACAAATATCCCCAGCCATCACTTCATCAGTTAAATGATACTTATTCCCAGAATAAATACGAATTTGATCAACTTTTTCATCATTTAAAAGTTGCGTTTTCACTTTTAAACTACCGCCAGTAATTTTTAAATGTGTCAATTTGTTTCCTTGTTCGTCATGACTTATTTTAAAAACTCGCGCTCCAAAAGATTCAGAATAATCCTTATTCTTTATATAATTAGTAAATTCATTAAAAAAATTATCAATCCGTTCCATTTTTAACGCAGAGCCAAAAAAACACGGAAATAATTGGCATCTAGCAATTTCATTAATTAACATCTCTTTGTTTAAGGTATTATATTCTAGATAATAATTCAATAAATCTTCGCTATTTAAAGCAACACTTTCATAAAATTCATCATTCAAATTACTAAAATCAAAACAATGTTCATCTAGTCGTTCTTTTAAATTCTGCATTAATTCAGATTGCTCATAACGACTAACATCCATTTTATTAATAAAAATAAAGGTTGGTATTTTATAATATCTCAATAAATTCCAAATTGTTTCACTATGACCTTGGACACCGTCTATCCCACTGATTACCAAAATAGCATAATCGAGCACTTGTAGCGTACGTTCCATTTCTGTCGAAAAATCAATGTGACCTGGCGTATCAATTAAAGTAATTTGGCTATCATGCCAATTTATTATTGCCTGCTTAGAAAAAATTGTAATCCCTCGATTTCTCTCTTGAAAATCATAATCCAAAAAAGTATCCCGATGATCAACTCGACCTAATTTTCGTGTTGTTCCTGTTAAATATAATATACTCTCAGTTAATGTTGTTTTTCCTGCATCAACATGTGCAAGAATTCCTAATACTATCTTTTTCATTTATATCATCCTACTTATTTTCTAATAATATAATTATAAAGAATATTGCTATAATTACAATTGATATTACCAATTTATCTAATTCAGCTTAAAAATATGCTTAATTCAACTAAAATTATTTTGAATTGTTGTAAAAGCATGAATCAATGACTCATGCTTTTATAATAGTTTAAACAAATT
Organism: Erysipelatoclostridium sp. MSK.7.34; assembly: GCF_019041935.1. Taxonomy (NCBI): domain Bacteria; kingdom Bacillati; phylum Bacillota; class Erysipelotrichia; order Erysipelotrichales; family Coprobacillaceae; genus Thomasclavelia; species Erysipelatoclostridium sp. MSK.7.34. Next base: position 82,053 of record NZ_JAHPYJ010000008.1, on the reverse strand, counting down.
AATGATTTTTGTGCGACCCCAATATAATTAGCAATAACTTCACATTTAACCATCAATAAAAAATAAATATTTTTCTCTTGTTCACTCAAACTTTCAAAGTTTGCCTGCCCTTTAGCAATAACTATATCGGCACTTCGGTATATCCTTTTAAATTCATTACTCGTACGTTCTAATACCGTACCCAAAGAATTATCACCATTACTGATAATTGTAGCGTATTCATCCATTCCAACAAAATATGCATCAGCTTCAATTGAATCATTTACTACTGGTTTTCCTCTTACACCAAAATATATATCAATCTCCGGATTGAGTTTTTTAATTCTTCTAATTAATAATTTATCAAGACAAATTTCACCACAATTATCACCTAAATATAAAAGTACCTTTGCACTTTTTATATCAGTTATCATTTCTTCAAGCTGATTAATTGCTAATTTTAATTGATCAATATTTTCAAACCACTTATCAATGTCTTTAATTTGGGTATTATAGATAGGACTAAAATCAATAATATTTCCAATAATTGCATATTTAACAGCCGTTTCAAAAGAGTTGATCTTATTTTCAAATTCAGTACTACGTGATAAGAAAAGTTCGTTATAATATTTCCGAAGTTCAAAATATGGATCCTCATCATTAACTTGCTGCTTGATCATTTCAAATGTAGCACCAATTATCTCTGGATTAGTTTTAGTAAAATTTAGTTTTCCCAAATACTGAAATACTCCTCGATAAAACATATCACGATTTTTTATATTTGTAATATTGGCCACTTTAATAACTTGACTGATCAAGCATGGTAAACAATTTTCATTTATTTTCATTCGACTCACCCTCCTTTAGCATAGCATTCTTATATTTAAATAAATATTATTTCCAAAAAATGGAAATTCTATTTTATCAAATTTTTTTGATATTTCATAAAAATCAAATCAACAAGACATTGCAAAGTATAGTTATATAAATCATGTTTTATTGGAACCAAAATAACTTCATTGACATATTCGAGCTCCTGCACTAAATTATTTTTAGTAATTACGTAAACCTTTGCTTTACTACTTTTTAAATAATCATAAGTATGATAAAAACGTGAATAGCCATTTTTCATGACATAGTTACCAGAAAAGCTAAAAATTACAATTAAAGTATTACTATCTGCACTTTTAATAAAATCTAGTTGGTCTTGAAAGTTAGTGTAAGAAATGCAAATTTTTCCCCAGCCAATTAAATTATACTGTAATTCTTTTGCTCCATTATCACTATTTAAAATTCCAAAAATTGCTATTTTTGGATATTTGTAAAAATCATAGACAAGTTTATCCACTCGACTTTCATCAAAATTCTGATAAAAATATGTAATCTCCTCAGTAACCATTTTCTGATATACTCTATAATCAATTATTTCTCTTTGTAAACCTGTATGTCGCTTTTGCTCCCCGTGATATACCAAGGCTTCTTTAAAATCAGAAAAAGATTCAATCCCTAACGATCGTACAAATCGGCTTACTTGCGATATTGAAACATTTGTATTTTTCGCTAACTCACTAATTGATAGACTATTAATATTTTCGTGATTTGCTATTAAATATTTAGCAATATCACGATCAACTACACTGTTGTGAGAATTATTTATTACATTTATTAACATTGTTGTCACCAAATTCATCCAATTTCTCCTATTCATAATTCAATACCAGGCTTTACTATTGTTTTTTATAAAAGTAATTTCATTTTGATAATAATTAATCTCATTATTTTTTGAAAAGCTTTATTTCCAGCCAATACCTCATGATTAGTCAAATTACAAAGTTCTTCGATTCAACATATCCCCCAAATAAAGAGATTATCTGGTATAATCATTCCGTAAGCTTTAAAAAATATTTTTATTCTTTCTTTTCTAAACAAAGTATCATTTGTCTTATAATCTCTTATTGTTCCATCCGAATTAGTCTGATAACTAGCATCATTGTGACAATATAATCTGTCCAAACAATTGCATGACAATTAAAAAAGTTGTTACCAGATACATATTCATGCAAAAAAGATAATATCTCACGATTATTTTCATCATCGCCTAAAAATCTTGGAACTCTATTACACTTTTTAAATTCTAAATATTGTGAAAAATCATGGATATAAGGTTTCCAATAGCTGTTACGATAGATTCTATCCCCTTTCTTTTCAATAGTTTGATTTACGTTTCCATTTAACCTTTCTATTTCTTTATTCCATGTAATATAAATACCTATTTATCATTAAAATTATCTTATCATACAATTTAAAAGGCAACAATTAAATGATCCATATCATTTCTATTTACAAGCTGCGATATGGATCAATAAACATAAATTTAGTTTTTATCCGCCATTTTTTAAATACTTAATTAATATGTTATCAATAACTAATGAATTATCCCTATTAGGATTAATAATTATTGCATTTTTCTCTTTAAATCTTTTCATTAACATAAAACAATCATAAATACTCAAAGTAACAAAATAGCGATATTTTGAATTGAATAAAACAGGACTAGAATATACAGGTAAATAATTTTGAGTAGTTTCTCCAGATAAATTATCTAAAATCATTATTAGATCATCATTGGGGATCTTTAGTAATTTTTGTTTTGAAATCTTAATTGTCGAAGGCATATAAATTGGTTTTGATTTTAAATAATCAAGAATATCTTTTAAACGATTGAGTTCAATATCATGATTGTATGCTTTTATTAGCTGGTTTAAATTATCATTAGTTTCTATAGTCATATACTCACCGACTTTCAAATTGATTTTCAAGGATATTATTGTAACATATCTAAGCTTATAAAGAAACGCGTTATTCACCTTTTCTTATACATTATGTTTAATACTAAATGATACGCGACTACCTTGCAATCACAGAGTAATTCACAAATTGTGAATTACTTGTGCATATTCTTAAATATTATAAAAAATGATGATATTTAACCATCATTTATATTTTTCTAAGATTTTATTCATTTCAAGATCATCGGTAATAAATTTACAATCAGGATCACTTTTAATTGATGTCACAAGCATATTTTTCATTTCTTGAACAAAGGTCTGATCAATTTTTTTTGCTGTAATATGGCGATATAAAGGAGAAGTATTGATATTCCATCCTTTATTAATTGCATTGAACATTTCTTTTAATATTTTTAAACACTCTAACCGTTTTTTACGATTTATACATAATTGAAAATGTGCAGTATAACTAGAATATTTCCATAATCCAAAAACTTCATGCATTTCTTTATATATATCGGCGATTATTTCAGCATCATCATACCGCTCTTGTTTAATTGCAATCTCCATTAAAGTTAAAAGCATAGTTGGAATCTCATTAACTGTCACTAAAAGTTTTTCTTCTTGTAATTTAGCGGCTGCTTCTAATTTTGCTTGAGCTATGTAGAGATTGACTAACTTTTGTTTTTTATCTATTAAATGTTGTTCTGGTAATTCATTAATTAGCTTCTCAGCCTGTTCAAGTTTCCCTTGATTAATATACTTGTTGATCAAAACTGCTTGAGCTTGATTTTTAATCATTGGATTGTCACTAGTTAAACACTGTTCCAATAAACTGTCAATTTTTTGCTGATATTTTATAGCTTCATCCATCTCGTTTAATGAAAGCAATCCTTCTAAAACAACTGCTACATTAACAATTAGATTATCACAAGTTGGATATTCATTTATTTTATCTATTGCAATTCTATATGCCTGCTGAAAATCTTTGATTGCAGCTAAATCGTTTAAAAACAACACAACTTCATAATCTGACAAATCATCTTTAAATGACAATAGAGTATTTAAGTCTGTTTTTAGGATTCTTGCTAGAGCTGGTAAAATAGTAATATCTGGATAACTAATCCCCCGCTCCCATTTATTGACTGCTGGCGTAGTAAGATTTAAAAACTTGGCTAATTGCTCTTGTGTATACCCTAAAGCTAATCGCTTTTCTTTAATTATTTCATTAATTTTCATTAATTTTCACCTCATTATAGTAATATAATAACATATGCATTCTAAGATACAATTGACCGTTAGTTACTATTGCTGGGAAAAAATAAACGAATTGTTAATTAAACTGTTACTTCCTCGCTACTTTGAATTACTTTTAATTCTTTACGTTTATAAATCCATCCACCAATAAAGACAATATTCGCAAAAAGCCACGCTAATGGATTTGCAAAACAAATTGCATTAAAACCAAATGATGAAACAAAAAAGAAAGCAACAATACAGCGAGCTATCATTTCCGCAACACCGCCAAACATTGCTAAAAAACTATAACCTAATCCCTGTAGTAAATTACGCAATATAAATAAAATACATAAGATATAATATCCCATCGAATTAATTAACAAATATTGTTTAATTTCTGCCATAATAACAACTTCTTTAGCATCGATAAATAACAATGATAGATAATCAGAAGTAAAGTAAACAAATATAAATACAATAGCACAATAAGCAGCGCCAATAATACAACTTACTCGTAATCCGGCGAAAATCCGTCCTATTTTATTTGCACCTAAATTCTGACCGCCATACGTTGCCATTGTTAACCCTAAAGTTTCTAATGGCTGAGTCAACATAACAGAAATTTTAATCGCAGCAGTAACTGCAGCTACAACATCTGAACCTAAAGTATTAACAGCAGATTGAATCACAACACTGCCAATTGCAGTAATCGAAAACTGCATTGCCATTGGTAAGCCCATTTGTAATAATCGAATACTGTGTTTTTTACTGAATTTTTTATCATCATGTTCGAAAGTTAAAACGTCGGTTTTCTTTTTCATATAAATATAGCAGGCTGCTCCAGATAGAAATTGGGCAATTACTGTTGCATAGGCAGCTCCTACTGCTCCCATATCAAATTGAGTAATAAAAATCAAATCTAGAACAATATTAATTATTGATGATAAAATCAAAAAATATAACGGTGTCCTTGAATCTCCGATTGCTCTTAAAATACTTGATAAAATATTATATAGCATTGTGGCAAATAATCCAATAAAGATAACCACGATATAATCATATGCCTGCTGATAAATATCACTTGGTGTTTGCATCAACTCTAAAACTGATGGTAAAGCAATAACAGTAGCAATTGTCATAATTGCTGTAATCAACATACATAAATAAAATGAATTAACTATGTATTTTTTCATGTCTTGTATTTTTTTACCACCAAAACTTTGGGCAATTGGAATTCCAAAACCACTACATATACCAATTCCAAAACCAATAATCATAAAGTTTAGTGATCCGGTCGACCCCACAGCTGCTAAAGCTGTTTTCCCAACATATTTCCCAACAATAATTGTATCAACCATACTATAAAACTGTTGAAAAATATTACCTATTACTAAAGGTATCCCAAAAGCAATAATCAGCTTAAGAGGACTACCTGTCGTCATATCCTTTTTCATCATTTTCCCTCCTTAAACATGTTTATTTATTATACATTATTTTCTAACAATGTTAAGAAAATTTATAAATATGAAAAACTATTTATATCAAGTAATCACTTTATTAAAAAATATAGTTTAATACATTTATTGACTGAAATTGACAGTATCTTTAATTTATTATATATTCATTTGCAGAAGGTAATATTTATGTTAATATTTACTGCTTTATTAGATAGGAAAAAAAGAAAATGAGTTTATTAACAATTAAAGATTTATCTCATGATTTTAGAGATAAAATATGATATAAAAATGAACATATAGTCATCTTAGGAGCCAATGGTGCTGGTAATAGCATATTAATGAAATTGCTTACCGGTGCTTATTTACCAGAGTATGGTCAAATTATTTGGCATTCTAATATTAAAGTCGCCCACCTTAATCAATATGCTACTCTTAATCAAGAATAAATAATCAAAGAATATCTTAGTCCTGTCTACAATGAAGAATATTTTTTAGAACAAAAAATGCTAACACTGTATCAAAAAAAGAAGTTTTAATAATAATGAAGAACTTTTGACTTTAGCTGGTAGATATCAAGAAAAATTGATTAACAGTGGTTATTATACTATCGATACTTCAATAAATATGGTAACTGCAGGACTTGGGATTAATCTAATTGGACTTGATAAAAAAATTAATAAAATCAGTGGTGGACAATGTGCTAAAGTGATTCTAGCTAAATTGTTATTAGAAAAACTAGATGTTTTATTATTGGATGAACTTACTAATTTTTTAGACACTAAACATATTAATTAGCGAGTTGACTTTTTAAATAATTTTATGGGCACCTATATTGTTATCTCGCACGATTTTGATTTTCTAGATAAAATTACTGATTGTATTTTAGATATTGATTATTATACAATAAAAAATATCGTGGAAAATATTCATCTTTTTAAAACAAAAAAACGTCTTCGCACTGATTATCTAAGACGTTATCAAAAACAACAAAAACATATAAAAAACGGAACAATTTATCCGCAAAAATATAGCTGGGAATAATTCAGAAATAACTCAAGGAAGACGTAAACAATTAGCTCACTTTGAACGTCTAACATCACCTATTACAATTATAATACTAGATTTTAAATTTAAAAATCTACCACTTTTAACGAAACAAATTCTTAAAGCAGCTAATTTAACGATTGGATATCATAAGCCTTTACTTTCAAAGATCAGCTTTTCACTGTCCGCTCAAGAAAAATTGCCATTACTGGATTTAACAGTGTTGGAAAATCAACACTTAAAAAACGTTACTAGGTGAAATTATTCTGATATCAGGAACCTTTATTTTTAATGATCAAATAAAAATTGCTTATTATAATCAAGATTTAATTTGGACTAATGATTATCAAACACCGTTAGAAATAGTTCACGATAGTCATCCTAAATTAGGCATTAAGACAATTCGAACCAATCTTGCACATTTCAATATTACAACCGATCTTATTGATAAACCAATTATCCAATTAAATGGTGGTGAGCAGACAAAAGTAAAATTATGTATGTTGCTATTATTACTAGCCATTTATTGATTTTAGATGAACCAACTAATCATCTAGATCAAGAAATAAAAAAAGCATTGGCAAAAGCAATTAAAAATTATTCTAGTAGTGCTATTTTAGTTTGCCATGAGCCTGATTTTTATCAAGAATTAGTTGATCACATAATTAAAATAGAAAACTGTAATTTCTAATAAAAACCTACATAGTAGTTAATGATCTGATGCCTCTTTAATATTCAGCGTTTCATTTATTTACACAGTCTGCTTTAGAAGTACCATACCATAACATCTACTAGTAGGTTTTAGATTTATTAAATTTGAAAATTTTACTATAATAATTTTTTTCTTAATTCATCACCAGATTCAGGATGTAAGTAAGCAGGCGCTATATCAAAAACAGTTTTACATCCATGTTGACCCTCTTGATACATCCGATGCGCTGCTCGAGCATATGCAACTAATACACTTGACGTGAATTCCGGATTTGAATCTAAGGTTAATTTATACTCAATTACATGTTTGTTTTCTTGTTCGAATCCAGTTGTACCGCTTCTTAATACAACCCCTCCATGAGGAATTCCTTGGTGATCACGTAATAATTCAGCTTCACTTATAAAATGAACAGTAGTATCATAGTCTGCAAAATAATTAGGCATTGTCTTAATTTCTTCTTCTATTCTTTGTAAATCAGCCCCTTCTTCAGCAACAACAAAGCATTCACGAGTATGTTTTTGACGTGTTACTAAAGTTGGATTCTCCCCATTACGAACACTTTGAAGAGCAGCTTCTACTGGAATAGTATACTGTCTTGCATCCTTAACTTCGTCAATTCTTCTGATTGCATCAGAATGTCCCTGACTAACCCCTTTTCCCCAAAAAGTATAATCATGACCCTGCGGTAAAATAGCTTGTCCATAAAGACGGTTTAATGAAAATAACCCTGGATCCCAGCCAACAGAAATAATACTTATATGTTTATTCTTTTTACTTGCCTCATCAACATTAGCAAAATGTTCAGGGATTTTAGCATGTGTATCAAAACTATCAACTACATTAAAATATTCTGCTAATTCTACTGTTTGTTTTGGTAAATCATTGGCACTACCACCACATAAAACAAGAACATCAATTTGATCTTTCATATCATAAACTTTATCCATACTATAAACAGGTACATCACTATGTGTTTTTACTGATTTAGGATTTCTTCTTGTAAAAACCCCAGTTAGTTCCATATCTTGACTATGTAATACTGCACATTCTACCCCACGTCCTAAATTTCCGTATCCTACAATTCCTATTTTTATCATGTTTCCACTCCTTATATTTTTTAATATTTTATCATTCTTTTATCAAAAAAACACGAATATGAAATTTTTCTTACATCAATATATTTTTTTCTCATATTTAAACTTCTACTATTAAATATATTTATTTTGGCAACTAATAACTATTAGCTAAAAAGGGGAGGAAATGATTTCAACAAAAGAAAAAATATTATTAGAAGCACTAACTTTATTTTCAAAAAATAGCTACGATGCAATAACTGTTAACCAAATTGCTCAAATCGTTGGAATCAAGGCTCCATCACTGTATAAACATTATCGAAGTAAACAAGAAATTTTTGATGCAATTATATTAAAAATGACCGGAATATCGCCTAAACAAGATATGAACCGTCTCATTAACATGGATGAACTGGAATTGATCAATATAGGTAAAAATATGTTTACGTATTTTCTTCATGATGTGGTGCAAAGCAAATTTAGAAAAATGCTTACAATCGAACAATTTAAAAATAAGAATTTAGCAGACCAATATATCAAACAGTATTTTGATTATTCCTTATCATACCAGCAATATATTTTTTCTATTTTAACTAAACAAGACATACTAAAAAAACGAAGATTCTTATATTATTGCCCTCCATTTTTATGGACCAATCTATTTTCTTATTTCACTATGTGACGGCGCCCCAGAACGCGAGCAAAAAGCAATAGATATTTTAGAACGTCATATTAGGCAATTTAATCATGTATATATTAATTCAGGTAGGTAATTATGAAAATATACAAGCAATCAAAAAATATGATCTACGGTAAAATACGATGAATCGAATCAGAGTCTTTTCTAGCGGCTTTTTATTCGTATTTGCTATATATTGTCTTTTAAAAAACCCTAATCTTCCTTTTAACTTAACCTCTTGGGTATATCTTTTAACAACTATCTATTTTACAATCTTTCCTATTAAAGATATGATAGCTGCATTTAACACTACCCTATATAAAGGTCGTCAGTTTTCAAAAAAATACTTTCCTAATAATCAGTTAGATTAGATAAACTTTAAAAACATCGTTCAAGAATATAATAAAAGAGCTTTTTGGTTATTGGTTTTTTAGCTTATTTTCCTATTGATTCCAGGATTTTTATATTTAACAGGGTATCTAGAACGGATCTGGATTTTCGTTTTCTTTGCTCTATCTAACTTCTCTGTATTTTTTGCTATTTTTGGCTGGTGCCCTTTTAATTCTATTTTTATTAAACCCGAATGCTGTATGGAATGTCATATTTATAATTGGGATTCTTTTTTTCAATATAGTTTTCTTATCTTTATTCCCTCACCATATACAATTTGGCTTTTTTGTTTAGGGTTTCTATGCTTGAATGGGTATACATGCATTATAAACATCCAGAACACTTTTATAAAATCAGTAACAATAATTTAAGTTGTGAAAACTGTGACCTTGATGCCTGTCGAAAACATAAAAAGAAACTATTTCATAAACCCCTTAAAGATGAATATCAAAATAAATAAAAAGACAACTACAAAATCTAATATATTTAAAGTTGCCCTCTTATTTATATGATTTTAAAATTAATTTAATCAAGCTTTGTTTTACTTAAAAATTATTATAGAATTTATTTTATATTAATAATTTCCATGAGTATTTTGGGAATATCATCATAATCATCGATCCAAATGACATTTATCCCCAAACTATTAAAATAATCATTTCGATTTTTTAAATGAAAATTTTGATAGAGTAAATATGCATTACTATCTTTACTCATTGAATTTGGTAATTTTATATCTTCTTTTTTTAGAATTGCATAATGTTTAGCCTCACTTTTATCATAAGCAATATCTAAGAGTCTTCTCATATTTGGATCAGACAATGAACACCCGATGAATAAACAATTTTTTTCTCTTAATGCGTTGATTTGTTTTATATTTGACCAATTATATACATCATTATACATTTTATGATATTGTTCTTCAGAAAAAATAATTCTTTCTAAATCAACTTCATCAGGTGTAGCCTCTTTATCAATATATCCATGTACATGATAAATATTGACATAATTTTGATTTTGTATTTCTTCATAATTAGTAAATTTTTGATATGCAATATATTTTTGTTCAAATTTTCTTTCTAAGAGATTATCAAAATTAAAGGTAATAATATCTTTAATGTAGACACAATTTTCATATCTGATCAAATTTGTTAAAACTTCAAATAAATCATTATTAATATTAATTGATTTCTCGTTATGATAAATAGATTCTTTTAATAATTCAAGATATATTTCTGGCTCGATATTTTGCTTGATGAATCTAGTTTGGCTTATTGGCGAATTATCACTATTAAGTTTTGCTATTCTTGCTAATTCATCAACAATGTTATCATCCAAATTTTTCTTTGATTCATTACGAAACCTATTTACTAAAAAACTAGCTACTAACTCATCCCAAGATGGCATGTTTGCTGACATTGATACCCCTGCACCTAAAAATAATGCTACCTTATAGTTATGATATTTTTTTGATAATTCTTTTATGTACTTATCGTTATTAGCTGCAATATCATCACAATTCTCTTCAATGATATCTATATTCTCTTCTAACTTTGAAATCGGAATATATACTTGATTATTTCTTACTGCCAAAACAACCGCTTTATCATCAATGTTTTCTCCATTATATATATCACTGATTTTCCAAATTCCTCGACTAATATTCAATATTAGCCCATATTTTTTTAGATATGTTCTTGCCCATGACGATCTATATGAAAATTCAGATTGCTTGGTATCTTTATGTTTTAATTTTAAATCTAACTCGCCTATATTTAATCGACTAATTAAAGTCTCATCAATTTCCCTAATTGACATCTCTTTTTTTGATTCATATAAAATCTCCAATGTTGGGATAATTAAATCACTAAAATCCACCATTTTGATTCCCCCTATTATTAATATATTAGTTTAGTTATCTTTTAAAGTATAGCAATTCCAAATATACTTATGCTTTGATTGCCCATCTCATTTTAGTTGACTTAGCTCGGCTATTGATATGACATTCCTCTTTACTTGGTCTAATTACATTTCTAGCAACATCTCTATATAGTCCAAGATTTTTCATTTCTTTAAATGCCTTTTTAACAATTCGATCTTCACCAGAATGAAATGTTAATATCGCCACTCTTGCACCTGGTTTAAGAATCGTTGGGAGTTTTTCCATAAACTCTAAAAGTACATCGAATTCACGATTAACTTCAATCCGTAAAGCTTGGAATACCCGTGCAGCTGATTTCTTCACTATGTCTTTTCGTTCTGTCACTGGAATAGAAGACAGGCTTTTTTCAATTATTTTATACAGTTGTGTTGTCGTTGTAATTAATTGGCCTGATTTTAAGTATGAATCAATATTTCTAGCTATTTCTTTTGCGTATGGCTCATCAGAGTTTTCAATAAAAAGCTGCTCTAACTGATCTCTATTTAACTCTTGTAGCTTAATAGATGCTGGAACTCCTTTTTGAGGATTTAATCTTAAATCTAAGGGACCCTCTTTTTTATAGGAAAAGCCCCGTTCTGGATTATCTATTTGCATAGATGATACCCCTAGATCAGCTAAAACAAAATCAAACAAACCAACCTCTTTTGATATGATATCAATGTCTTTAAAGTTACAATTTTTTATTGTTAAAACATCTTCGCCATATCCTTTACCTAATAAGCGTTCTTTAGTTTTTATACTTTCAATTGGATCAATATCTAAAGCATACATATGACCAGTATAATTTAAACATTCCAGCATTTTTAAAGTATGTCCGCCATAGCCTAAAGTACAATCTAATCCTATTTGCCCTTCTTGAATATCTAAAAATTCTAAAATTTCATCAACCATGATTGATAGGTGCATACCTACTGGCGTGCTACCTTTTTTAATTACTTTTTCAATTGTTTCTGGATATAATTCTGGATTTAATTCTTTATACTTCTCATTGTATTTTTTAGGATGCGTTCCCTTATATCTAATCCTTCTTTTATGTTTAGGTTCCATAATTAGATTCCTCTCTTTTTTAGCTACTAATTTTTTATTTACTAACAACTATCTTATCATCATTAGATAGTAAATGTCTAGGATATATGCAAATCATCTATGCTTACTGAGATAATCAAAAATATTTATTAAGTAATTTAGAAAATTTTATATAAAAAGGATAAAATGTTTTAAAACTAACCTTTTATCCTTTCTTCAAAATTATCCTCTTTATATAATTTTTTCATTTCTACTGCAGTATTATTACCCAAATAAAATGCAATGGGTAGAACTCTCAATTTTTTTAATTTTAAGTAACGATTTTAATACTCTTTAAATTCCTCATATCAAAATTTATTGATATCTTTTAATATAAAACAGCATATTTATACAACACTTTATTATATATACAAAGCTTATAATTGATTATATTTTTTACTATTTCCTTTAGCTTTTTCAACAGGATATTTCTTTTCAGTCTTTTTCAATTTCTTTAATACTATATCTTCCAAATCAACATCTAACTTATCAGCCATCAAAATACAATAATTTACCACATCAGCCAATTCATCACATACATCTTGCTTATTAAAGCTATTATCCCATTGAAAACACTCTAATAATTCACCTGATTCAATTGCAATACTTTTCGCTAAATTCTCTGGAGAATGGAATTGATCCCAATCCCTATCCTGATTAAACTTAATTATCTCTTCTCTAACTTTTTCTAACATTCTCTTTACCTCTTTTAAGTTTTAATTTTAGATATTCATTTAATTCTTTGTTTGTACAATATATATAGCATCCTTTTTGTCCCCTAGTAAGAAGTGTTCTATATGTATTCTTTATAATTTCATCTGCTAATTTTAGAGCACTTTCTTTATCATTTTTATATTGACCTTTTAAACCACGAATTGATCTATCCGTAGGTGCCCGTTTAAAAAAATCTGTAATAATCTTGCCATTTTCATAACGTAAATCATCTCCAATAATGACTCCTACATAATCAAATTCCAATCCTTGACTTGTGTGGATACACCCTACTTCGTTTATAGATTCCTCATCAATTGCCCAAGTTTTAGTTGATGCAAAATTCCATGACATCGAAAAGTCTCCAATTTCAATATCGTGAACATCTGATCTATTTCTACCATTTTTTTGCCATTTCCAACAATAGCCCGCTAACATTCTTGATTTATTAGCAATTTTATTCTTTTCGAAAATAGCTTTTTTTAATGCTAAAGGATCATCAAAGATTCTAACATCATAATCAATATCCAGTTCATCATTTGCAGTGTCTTCTATCTCTAAAACATTATCTACCCACGATAAATAAGCATCACTGCCATTACATCTAAATTGCGAAGTCAGCTTATCCTCATAAACAATAGCATTATAATATTTACACCATTTTTTTATTTCTTTACTTGAACCAATATCACTGGTTGTTACAATTTGATGATCATCAACAAAGAAAATTGAAAACTTGGCAGCATTAATAATCTCCTTAATTTGATTTTCTCCATTATTTTGATACATTCCAGATTTTGCATTTAAGCGATGTGACTCATCAACTATTATACAATCAAAATCATTTTCATTCGCATTTATAAAAACACCTGAACCTTTAAATAAATTATTAATATAAACCTTTTTATATCCACCATCAGTTAGTTTCTTTTGATATACTTCACGAGGTGCAGAATTTTTAGTTACATAAATAGTATTTTTATCTCGATTGATCAATTCAACTAACATATTAACTGCGATAACTGTTTTACCAGTTCCAGGACCACCATGAATAATATAAACTTGTTTTCTAGCAGAATTTTCTTTAGCAATAGCAAGAGCTTTTTCATAAGTAACTTTTTGTTCATCTAACAAGGTAAACTCTGGTTTACCCTTTAACATATTAGTTAAACTATCCTGTAGTGATTTACTCGGCTTAATTTTACCACTATCAATATGATACATTACATCAGGATTGCCCTTTTTTACATATCTAGCAATAAACATTGCTAATTTTTTAGTATCACCACGGGTAAAAACAGGGGCTTTATCTAAATAATATTCATAACATAAGTCTACTAAATCATCATATTCTTTCTTTCGATAGTTATGTAAATAAGCACATGGCTGCAAATTAATTTTATATTTTCTTACATCTTCATTATAATCTTCAATTAAACTAACATATGACCATGCCTGATATGATGGATGAGCTACTGGTGTTAAATGACCATTTAATTTCGTTTCTACTAATCCATCCATATTTTCAATCTTATTTAAACTTTGCCATTGTTTTAATTCAATAATTATAGCACTTTCTCTACCTTGTTCATCTTCACCACTGACAATAAAATCAATTCTTTTATTAGAATTAGGTACTTTGTACTCTATTGCAACAATACTATTTGATGGTATAGCTTTATTTTCCAATACTTTATACATGTATTGCATTGAATTCATCCATGTTTGGTATTCGCTATAGCCTGTTCTTCTATTCAATCTTTCAAATACTAATTTTTCTATTTTTTCATCTATTTTATCATTATATACATCTAATAGAAATTGTTCTTTTGTTTCTTGATATACTATCATAACTTCACCCCAAATTAAAAACTATTTATTTAAGTATAACATAATATCAATAAATTAATGAAAACAAAATTATATGTTAATTTTCATTGATATTAATAAACTCCAAAAATAATATGCAGCTTCAAATAATACATTAATTAGAATCATCCATTATTTATGAAACTGTATGAATTAACACATATATCTTTTATATTATTATCTTATTTAAATATTGATTTCACTAAAATTAACCACTATTTTTATAGTTTAGTAAAAATAGACAACAAATGGAAATTATTTATACTATAATTATAATATCGTAGTTAATTCTACATTTTCTTGTAAAAGATTCCACTTATCTAAAATAAGTATTTTGCACTCTTTAGCACTTGTCATTTGAAGAAGATCGTCAACAGTAACGCAAACAATAAAACAACCTTCAATTGCCAATCGATAGATTTCTCTTTGTGCATCGCTAGTTATCCCGTTTGAGGCAAATAAAATTGCTGTTCTATTTCCTTTCAAATTAGAAATATGTGCGATATTTCTAATTTGGTGTACGCCTACACGCGAACTCCAATTTTTGCATTCAACCAAGATATATGCTCCCAATTGCCAAAGTTGATCATCTAATGATATATTTACAAGACTGATATCTATTTCTTGATTACATGTCCGAATTCTTCTACCAGTGATTTTTAAACCTTCTATATTGTTTAACACATATGCTATAGCATTTTCCCAAAGAATTCCTTTTATATAAGAATCATTTTCTTTCATAGCTTCATTTATTTGCTTTTTAAAATTATTAGCTGAAAATCTATTTTTATATGTATTTGGGGGAATCAATTCCCACAGATATGGCAAATATACATACCTTGAGTTCATTGTTTGGAGCAAATCTTTAGAAAGTACTGGCTCATCTTCTCCTTTAAGGAAACTACGGAAATTTACAATATGAATCAATAATATTTTGTAATATTCACTTTTAGAAATTAAAGAAGGGGCCTCCATTGTAATACATATATTTTTTCGAAGAAAATCTAAAAACTTATCATATATTTTGGAGATACTTACTTCATTCCACTCATTATCTGAAATAGCACATAGATAAAGAAACACTTTATGCCATTCTTCGCAAACATCATTTGGTTGAAACCATTGACCATATGCATAAATTGGGTTCATTAATATACTTTGTATATTTGATGAACAGAATCCACCTAAATCATCTGGATGTAATGTTTCTTTTAAATAAGAAAATTTCTCATTCATTGAAATCTGATGACCCCCTTCAAAAATGAATCGCCATGATTCATTCTCTTTGTTAGGAAGTGAGGCTATAACTTTTCTCCCAATAAAATCACGCACAAAGAAAGATCTTATCATCAATTGTCTACCACACAACATTGGTTTCTCGCGTTCTAGCCATATATAAATAATTTCATTCGTAATAGAATCTCCTACATAATCCGGTAAGCGGCTAGAACAAATTCCTTTGATAGTAAAATCGTTAAAATCGTAATTAACTTGTTTAGGAAAATGATCTAATTGTTCACAAAAAAACTCTTGAACACAGCGAAAAAAAACATTACCTGTTTTATCTAGCATTTTCGAAGATTTTTTAATATTTTTCCCAGCTATAATATTATTAAAATTATTCTTTAATCTTTTCTCTATCATAGAATATATTTGATTTGCTTTTTCTTTAACTCCAACAACAGCAAAAATATGTACTATTTCATCAACTTCATTAGCTATTGTTGAAGCCTCTATTACACGTTGATAAAAGCCATTTTCTAAACAGCTATAAGTATCAATGGATTGAATATGCAGCCTTTCATTTTCTAAATATCCATTAAGATATATGTATACTAATCCTGCTGAAACGATTACTTCTTTCATAATTTCATCACCATCCTTAAAAAATTTTAAATCTTCATCATAATAATAGCACATTAATTTTGTATCCTATTTCATAAAAAACAGATGTATCTGATTTACATATGGCAGCTCTTAGGACTATAAGTCCATCAAATTTTCTATACTCAATATTCTCTTTTTACAAAAAATACTTCTAATAACCTTTATTTAATACAACTTATCATTGTAGTTATAGAATATATCATTTTTTATTATATACCACATATGTTCTCATTGCTTAAAAAATAAATATTTTTACCAACTTGTCTTATTAGTTTAGACAGTCACTCTTTTGTAATCATATTTCTTTTATCTATATATTTATATTTCAATATTATTCTAAATGACTATTAAAAATTAAGCACTCAAAATATTCTAAAAAATATAAAACTATTTCTATAGATATTAGTATCACATAATTTAACTATCTAATAGGCAATGGTGGGATAATCATACCTAAAAACCAAATATTATAGAAATAATTAGCATCATAATAATAGCTCCTACCTTTTGAGCATTACTCTTGAAAGTATTCATAAACGGAACAAATAGCATTACTAAAAATGGTAGAAACGGACCAGATATGGATTTTATATTATTATCTATGACTTCTCAACTATCACTGTGATGATTTTTCATCTTATCCAAAATATCATCATACTCTCTCTTAGTTATATCTTTAGATTTTAATAAATTAAAATCTAAACTAGATATTTTTTTAAGTAAATCTACTCTTTTATTCATATCAATATAATATAAATAATTACTTTCTATATAATGAAAACTTATACTCATAATGTACAAAACAATAATAATCAAATATAAAATGAAGGCTTTCGAAAATTGACTTTTATTGCATCAAAAAATAATTTTCAAAATATATCTCATTGATCTTTTTAACCTCAACTTCTTCTATAAATTTTACAAAGGGTTTGCTTTGCTAAGCTAAGCACAATTATTATGCAAATTATTGATAATAACTTGATATCACAAGCTAGTACCATTCAATATCGTTTTAATAATTTGTAATCAATATTTTAAAGCGCATATCTATCATATTCTTATTCGAACTCGTCAAATTCATACAAATTTACTAATCTTTTTAAATTAAGATATAAGCGCTACTTCTCTTAATTTATAAATTTTCAATAATAATCCATATTTCAAAATCTAATAAAGTCAATTTAAGGCATTGACCCCGTAAGTATTTAAAGCTATTTAATTTTTATCCCGCAATTTTTTAGAGAGCTCAATTAAGAGCGTCCATGGTGTTTAATTTGATTAAATTTTCAACTCATCATCTAATTTATAAATATTAATGGGTAGAAAAAATTCATCAGTCATCATTTGTTGCTCATTAATATGAGCACTCAATGATAGATAGATTATAGTTAACAGATATTATACCAATGCAATTAATCAAAAAATGTGTATAATAAACAATGTATTATTTATAGGAGGTTTTTTATGATACTTGAACAAATAAATCCGGATCTACTTACTTTAGCTAAAGAATCTGATACAGTTTTACATGATATCTACGAAAAGATCGACTCTATTTGTCTAACAAATTCTAATCGAATCTTATCTGCTTTTATTGAAAACAAAGTCTCTTACTCAGATTTTAGTGATATCAACGGTTATGGAAACTATGATGAGGGAAGAAATAAGATTGAAAAGATTTTTGCAACGGTTCTTGGTTGTGAGGATGCATTAGTACGGCCTCAAATTATGAGCGGAACAAATGCCTTATACATAACTCTTTCAGCCTTATTGAAACATGGTGATACAATGATTTCATTGTCTGGTGCTCCTTACGATTCGCTTCAGGAAATGATTGGGATAAGCGGAGATTCAAGTCAGTCGCTAAAAGCTGCCGGAGTGAAGTATGAACAAATTGAATTAATTAATGACGATTTTGATGATCAAATGATTATTGAACGCTTAAAAGAAAAGAATATTAAATTAGTTGAAATTCAAAGATCTAGGGGTTATTCGCATCGTAAGTCATTATCGATAGCAAAGATTGAACGGATCATTAAAAAGATTCGTGAAGTAAATGATGAAGTAATTATTATGGTAGATAATTGTTATGGCGAGTTGGTAGAAACCAAAGAACCCGGGCATGTTGGTGCTGATATTGTTGTCGGATCTTTAATGAAGAATCTTGGTGGCGGGATTGCTCCAACTGGAGGATATGTAGCCGGTAATCAAAATTTAGTTTATATGGTAGCGGAAAGATTAACAGCTCCAGGAATTGGAAAAGATTTAGGGGCTAATTTCAATTTAAACAATGCTTTTTTTAAAGGAATTTTTATGGCACCCAATGCTGTAAAAAACGCATTAAAAACTGCTATATTTACAGCTTATATGTTGGAAAAACTAGAATATTCAAACGTATCTCCTCGCTATGATGAACCACGGACTGACATTATTCAAACATTAGAACTTAAATCTAAGGAGAATTTAGTAAGCTTTACTCAAGGCATTCAACAAACTAGTCCGATTGATTCATTTGTCCATGTTTTACCAGCTCCAATGCCAGGGTATCCTTTTGATGAAGTTATGGCTGCCGGCAGCTTTACTCAAGGCAGTACGATTGAATTAAGTGCTGATGCCCCAGTTATTGAACCATATACCTTATATCTGCAAGGCGGTTTAACTTTTGAGTATGGAAAATTATCTATTTTATTAGCATTATCAAATATGAAAAGGAAGTTGAATTAGCAACTTCCTTTTTGTCCACCATCAATTCGAATTACGGTATTATTAATAAAATCAGCTTCTTTGCTTACTAAAAACTTTACTAAATAAGCTACTTCTTGAGGATCACCATAGCGATTGACCATGATTTTTTCAACTTCTTCTTTTAAAAATTGCTCATCATAACCATTCAGTTCATTTTCCGTACCAATGAAACCTGGAGCAATGCAGTTTACATTAACAAAAGGTGCAAATTCAAAGGCAAGATTATGTGTCATAGAAATCAATGCAGCTTTAGATGCATCATAATCAATACACATCGGATAATAGGTATTAATGCCATTGGTCGAAGCAATATTAATGATTTTCCCATATTCTTGATCGATCATATGGCGATAAACACGTTTACTGCAATTAAATGCTCCTACTACATTTACATCTAATGTTTTTTTAAATTCTTCAGCATTTTTTAAATGAAATAAATTTGATAAATCTACGGCTGCATTATTGATCAAAATATCAACACCACCAAGTTTTGACTCAATCAAAGATACCATTTCATCTACTTTATCTTCCTTAGAAACATCTCCTGCAATAGCCAAACAACGTACTCCATAATCATCAATAATCATATTTTTTAATGCCTCAGCTTCTTTTTTAGATGTTAAATAATTAATTACAATATCATATCCTTGTTTTGCCAATTCTAAAGCAATTGCTTTGCCAATTCCTTTAGCTCCCCCAGTAATCAATACAATTTTATTCATAATTTTAAAAAAGAGCTTATTAAGCTCTTCCAGCATACTTTCCATCAGTTGTAAACACAACGATTTTTTCTCCAGTATCAATGAACTGAGGAACCCGTAATGTTAACCCTGTATCAGTAACGGCATCTTTTGTCTGGTTAGATGGTGCACCCTTGATGGCTGGATCCGTTTCAACCACCGTTAATTCTACTTTTTCAGGAACAGATACTGATAACAATAACCCGTCAAAGAACATTAATGAAACAGTTGAACCTTCAATAATATAATATTTATTGTCCCCTACTTGATCCTCTGCCAATTCATATGTTTCATATGTTTCTAGATCCATAAAATAAAAAGTAGCATCTGCTTCATATGAATATTGCGCATCTTTTCTTGAAATATTTGCTGCTTCAAACTTAGTCGAAGCATTAAAGTTTCTTTCTTGAATCGCTCCAGTTTTTAAGTTTCTCATCTTTGTTTTTAAGATGGCTGCTCCTTTACCTGGTTTTACATGTTGAAAATCCATAACTTGACAAGGATCACCATCAACAATCAAAGTTAATCCTGTTTTAAAATCACCTGCTAATATAGCCATATTTTCACTCCTAATCTTGCTCATATTAATATATACTTTATTCTATCAATTTTAACATCATTCCTCAAGACACATTATGATATTTGTGCTTGTTTCTCTGTTGTATGTTCCTTAATATATCTGCTCCACTTGATATAACCATATGTTGTATTAGTAAAATAGCCTAGTTTTAGAACTAATAAAACATATTGTCCCGAAATAATATTTATAACGGCTTCAAGAAATGCACAAATATACCATGCAATCCACTGCTCTTGCAACCTAAAGAAAATAAATAAACCATTTGCAATCCCTACTGCTGAGGCACAAGCATCAATATAGATAATGAATGTTTCTAATAATTCATTGTTGTAGAAATCCGTGGCAATATTTAAACCACTAATAAGATATCCAATTACAAACGTCCAAACAATGATTCCGATGATAACTAAAACTTCCTGGTATCCTCTTAGTTTTCTTACTACTGTTAATTCATTTTCTTCATCATCTTTATGTTTTGACCAATTTATGTAACTAATAATATCAATTGGCAGCCAGAAAAATAATGTTGTTGCCATTGTAGCAAATCGATACATTAATACTACACATATAGCAATTTCAACAATTTCAACTAATATCGACACAAGAAAATTATATCGTGATTGTTTAGAAATCAATAATTCACAAAGAATATTTAAGAATGTATCCAATAAATAAAGTAACATAATGATAATTCCATTTACCCCATTAGCACTTTCTTCTGGGAAAACTACGGAAAAAATCGTTGCTAGAACCATGATCGAAATAAACCATGATTTTTCATAGGTTGTAAATTGTTTCGCAAATAACATCATAATTAAAATGGATAACATCAAGATTAAAGAAGCAATCCCAAAGTTAAATAATGAGGCTAATTCATTAGCTCTTACTTGTTTGTAGGCATACTGTACTTCTTGATCGTTTATATTTTGGTGATCAAAATATAATTTTGTCCCATTTTTTGTTTCGTATTCATATGCTGTAATTGTCTTATCATCTAATTTAACATAGTCTTCATATGAATAAGATACAATTAGCTGCTTGTCACCATTTATATAGGTAACATCACAAATCGTGTTATCTTCACTGTAGTCTTCTAAGTCAGTATCTCTTGTCATCTGGATACTTTGTTTAAACTGTATATCTTCAATATTAGCATTAATATCAAACAAGCCATATCCAATTGATATAATTGAAGCAATACATAATCCTATTGAAAATATTACTTCTATCATTCTCAACCTTTTTTTAGGTTCTATGTTTACTTTAAAAAATTTAATCATATCAAACCTTCTTCCCCTATATATTTACATTTTTAATGCTTTTACATTATAATATATTTTTATAAATATGAAATACTTTTTTATAAATAGTAAGCACAAAATAATATAGTGTATTAAAAAAGTCAATATTCTTTGTAACCAAAGAACTTGACTTTTATAATTTACATCTATTTATTCTTGAAAATTTTCTTTTATAAAAAATTCTTTTCTTCTTAAACTATTATCTAATTCACCAATTTCAAATTTACTTCTGACTTTTGAAAAATATCTTCGCAACCATCCTGTCAAGTAAATATCTTCATTTTTTCAATTTTCAAAATAGCTTTTGGAATCATCTATGTTATTCAAATAAAAATCTGACAAATAACGTTTTACAGTACATATTTTTATTTCTTTTGAATATTGTAATTTTCTACCTATAGTAAGTAAAAACCTCCTATAGTCAGTGTTTAATTATTTACAATGTTTACTGGGGCATCATATCATCTAAAGGCTTTTTTACATTCTATTTACTATTCAAACTCCATGAATTCATATCTTTTTACTAATCTACTTAGATTAATATTTATCACTTATTTTATCTATTACACAATTTTCATAATATTTTTGTTGTTTTCAATAAAACAAGGTCATTTTAAGGTCAATAATAATGAATATTATCTCATAAATTTTAATTTGTAAATCTCATTATACAATTTATGACACCTACTTATAATCTTGATTTTTTGTTTAAACAATAATGAGTATAAAAAGACACATTTATTATTATATACTAATATGTTTTTTGCGGGTTCATTGATAAGCATATTTGTATGTTGGGTGGCTGGAAAATACAAGGATAAAAAAGTGGTAAACGTTAAAGATGCTTTTTCTAAGCGTCATCCATGGTTAAACATGGTTATTGGGCTAACATTAGTAATAATTATAGGAACTATTTGTTTTGTTTGTTGAGATGATTTACAAAATCCAACTAACGGTATAGATATAAATAAAACATTACAAAATAAATAATTTATAACAGGCAATCATATAGACTACCTGCCATATAAAATAAATGATACGCTTTCGTACTACTCAAACTCTTCATTAGATTAATTATACTAAACACATTTGTTTGATTCGTATAATATACATATCTTTTTTCAACTTTACTTTATACTAACTCTACTGATTATACAAGTTAGCGATATCAAATTAGTATCAGAATATTATGTGATTTTTATGTGTAAAAACAAAACTACAAAATAGGATTAATACAACAAGTGCATCGTTACTCCATGAATAAGATCTAAAAATTTTAGAAATTCAATCTTCTTGCATAGCAATTTCTGGTTTCTATATAAGTAATAATTATATAAATCAATAGATATATTATCCCACATATTTATATAATCAACAGCGAATATTAAATTATATGATTTCCTTACATGTAACAAGATTAAAAAAAGCAAAGAATATAAAATAATATATTAATTCTTCTGCTTCAATGTCAAAACTGCTATAATAAATTTATACAAATTGCAATAATACATATAAAATAGGCTAGGAGAAAGAGATGGAATTACAATATATAGTGGAATCATTTATCAAAAAACATTCAGAAGGCAGTTATTGGGATTTTAAACAAAATTGGCATAATAATAATTCAGATTTACTTAAAGATATTATTTGCATGGCGAACAACACAACTGTTGATATGCAGGATGGATATATAATTTTTGGTATTGAAGATAAGACATTCAAGATTACTGGTGTTATAGATGATATTAATCGTAAAAACCAAGAAAATATCATTGGTTTTCTTAACTCTCAAATCTGGTCTGGTGAAGAAATTCCTGATATAGAAGTAAAAAACATACAAATCTACGGAAAAGAAATTGATGTTTTAATTATTCATAATAGTAATGTTACACCCTATTATTTACTGAAAGACTATGTAAAAAACACTCCCGGAAAGGATAAAACCATAGTCCATGCAGGAGTTATTTATAGTAGAGTTGAGGATAGAAATACAAGTTCAGCAGAATGTGCAACAAAACAAGCAACTGAGTTTTTGTGGAAAAAACGATTCGGATTGGTAGGCACAGATAGTGATAAAGTAACTAAACGTTTAAAAAACAAAAATCATTGGTATTCAACTGATGAATATGAGACTTTTCATAACAGCGAATATGGAGATATTGTAATTAAACAAGATCATAATTATAACTTGGAAGTAAATATAGGAAAAGATAAATCAGAAACACAAATATGGGTGATGGATTTTCCATATTTATTTGCTAATGTGTTTAATTGGAATATTGGCGAGGGAGAAATAGGCAGAAGAGCGAAGTGGGATATTTTTTTAAATGGTAGAGTTTTAGATATTTCTCTTTATGGTGTTCAATCCACAAGACAATCTTATTATCAAATAGAGCCTAATACATATTGGGATAATGAATTTGGTATATCTCTTAATGACATTGGTGATTCTATTAAATATTATGCCTATATACAAGACAGTATTGAATATCTTGCTTTTAATCTTTTTTTTGATAAACAATGTTATCAAGATAAGGACCTAAGTTACGATAAAGCTCTAGCGGTTATTCCCGTATTTAAATCTAAACAAGAGCACGTTGACTTTATAGGCTATACTAAAACACATATTAATGAGTTTAAAGAAGATGTAGTAAATCAAAATATAGATGAAATGTTCCCAGACTATGCAAAAAATGTTAATACAGTTATTGTCTATAAACTTGGAAAAACAATGGTTCAGTGGCTTGAGAATTGGAGATACAGGTAATATAAATTATTAGATGTAACCACTTACAAACTAAAAAGTAATGAGTTTATAATTTATTTGAAATGGTATTTATTTAATGGAGGTACTAAAATGAATGATATAGAAGATGAAATGAGAAGTTTGTTTGAGTTTTCTTCGATAGATGAAAAAAAGGTAACAGTTGAAAATCGCAAAAAGATTAGTAAATTTATGAAAGAAAGCAGGAGTGCTGCTAAAAGAAATAAATGTTTTCATTGCAAAAAAGAAGTAAGTAGCTTTTGCAACTCCCATTCCGTTCCTGCATTTACATTAAGAAATATTGCTAAAAATGGAAATTTAGTTAATCTAAATAATTTCATAGAAATACCTTTTCAAGATAAGCAAAGTGGTTTACAAAAAACAGGCACTTTTCAAATTATTTGTAAAAATTGTGATAATACTATTTTTGCAGACTATGAAAATCCTGAAAATTATGATACTTCTCAAAGTCCGAGTCAAAAGATGCTATCTCAAATCGCACTAAAAAGTTATCTTTTAGCAATTAATAAAAAATTTGTTGAAATGGAAATGTTTAAAAAAACTGGTCTAAATGTTGATTATATAATGCAATTAATGGAAGCTGAATATTTAGATTATGAGGAATATTATGATGGGTATAAAAAAGCAAAGAGAAATTTGGAAAAAGATTGGAGTGATTATTTTTTAATATATTATAAAAAACTTGACTATACTGTGCCAATCGCTTTTCAAGACAAAATTGCTTTAATTAATAGTTTTGATAATGAAATCATTAATAATATTTACAATTTTGAACCTAATTATCATACTAAGGACTTGCATATATGCGTTTTTCCATTAGAATCATCTACTGCAATCATAATGTTTGTTCACAATAAAGATGCAAGTAGATATAGAAAATTTTATAAGGAATTCAGAAAAATGAATGAAGAAGAAAAGCTAGAAATCATAAACTTCCTAATTATCGCATACTCTGAAAATTTCTTCTTAAGTCCTTATTTACCTCATGATATTTTAGATAATAAAGAATTAAATGATGTTGCAAAATTATCGTCAAATGCAGTTATTGGGACAAATGATACGGATAATGTCAAGCCCATGAAATTGTTGGCTGAAAAGTATAGTTATGCAAAAGCTAAAGCAATTCCAAATTTTCTTTTACTCGATATTTCCAAATTAAAGTAAGTAGCTTAAACTACTACTTTTTTAACAAAAATCAAACTATAAAATCAAGTCTTTTTAATGTGAATGTTTGAAAATGTAAAACTTTTAAAATAAAAATCAACTTTGAGTAAAAAGCTTTTGAAAACGTGATTTTTTTCACATAATATGAACTATTATTGCAATGCAATGAGTAAGTTATCCTTTTTATTAAGTTAACTACTTTGAACTATAAAAAAGTGCTCTATTTCTAGAACACCAATAAGCCATTTACTACTATTCTTTATTTGAATTCCATGAATTGATATTATTTTACTAATCTACTTAAATTAGTATTTATTACTTATTTCATGTATTACACCATTTTCTCTGTATTCATATTGTTTTTAATAAAATAAGGTTATTTTAAGGTCAATAGTAATAAATATTATCTCCACAAATTGGAATTTATCAAAGTAATATTATTAGATATATTTAAAACATATTTTTCCCTCTCATAATTTAGATAAATCAATTAAATTATAGTAATGATACATTTCTATCCTTTGTTCTTTTGCCTTTAATCTCCTAAGCCTACAATTACCATATAATGCATTCTAGTTAAATCTTATTGGCTAAACTCTAGAAGCCCTATTGTACTATTTATTAAACTTATTAATGACCTCATTTGTATCATTAATAACATCACTTTTTAATCCTAAATATAATTTCTTATTACCAATAATATAGAATTCCTCTTTTGCACGTGTTGCAGCAACATTCATAATATTTGGATTTTCAGTCCCCATTGCCCAATTAGCTGCACCTTTACTTGTTTCATCTGCTCCTAATACTAAAAAGACGATAGGTGCCTCTTTTCCTTGGAAAGTATGTACAGTACCCACATTTGTAGGTTTTCCTTTTTCATCATAACGTGTAAATCCTATCTTTCTAAGTTCCTGTGATAAATGATATGCAACATTTTTAAATGGTGTAATAACATAAATTATGTCTTTTTTTTCTTTATCAATAATATCTGCATTTTGAAAAATCATTTTTTGAATCTTCTCTCTTAAAAATTTTCCTTGTTCTTCAACATATTTATCAACTGCACTACCACAAATATCAAACCATTCAGATTTTCCATTTTTCTTTTCTGCTTGGACCATATTTCCGCCATAAGAAATTTTGTTTGCAATATCAAACATAGGATATTTACATCGTCTATGTACCCATAATGGTATTCCTATCCATTCTTCTCTAGTATTATCTTTATAAAATCCATACTTACTAATTTCATCTACTAATGTTTGAACAGAAGCATTACTTGATAAAAAAAACTTAGATACCCCATAATACTCTCCCAACATATCAAGCAAACTAGAATCCAAAGTGAGTACTGGTTCTATTTGAGAAGGATCTCCTACCACCATAACATTTCTACTTCTAAAAATTGCACCCACACCTGCTTGTGGAAGGGCTTGCCCGGCTTCATCAATAAACAAGTGACCTATTGTTTTTTCGCCCATATGAAAACACATTCTTGAAAAACTAGCAAATGTAGAACTAATAACTGGAATAACCATATTGATCCAATTCCAAGCCTCTGAAATCACCATTTTATGACATAAATAATCTCTTTGCTTATTCCATATTATATATGCTGCTTTTATATTTTTAACATTATCATATAAAAATTGTTTTCTTACCTTCAAAGCAGATATAAATAACTCTGACTGAAGGTTTCGATATTCAGTGTCAAACCAAGGATTGCTTAATTGCAAAGTTTCATAATCAATCGTAAAATCGAGTTTATTAATATTCTTCTCATCAATACTCTTTTTGAGTTCTTCTGCTTGTTTTTCCATATATGTTATATCGTCTTTTGCTTTTTGAGTCAATTTATCAAACAATTCTATCTTGCATTTAAGTTCTGTTTCTTTCTTACTTTTTGTATCTAGTAAAGACTTGATTTTATTTTCATGTTCCATTATTTGTGCTTTATACGAATGTTCACCCAAAATTATTTTTTGAAGTTGATTAGAGTATAACTTACATTTCTCTTTATATTCTCTTTTACGCTTTAGCGAAGAAAAAATACCCGGTTTTTGCAATTTTAAGGCATCAATACACTGATTAATACACTCCCGCTCTTCATATTGCTTAAACTGCAGATTGGAAAGTTCTTGCAATGAATCTTTTAAAGTTTCTATTTTATCTTGAATATCTATCGTGATTTTTAATGTACTAGCTTTTTCTTCTTCAATTTCCTTCTTTCTATTAGCTGATTCTCTAACATATAAGTCGTGTTGTGTACCAATTTCAACCAGTAACTTATTTAGTTTGTTTATTGTTTCTGATATCTTTTGTCGTTCTTCTCTATACAGACATACATCCTTATATTGATTCATAAACTTTTGATAAATCTCTTCATCCGGTTCATACTCTTTTTCCAAATAAGATACAACATGTTTTAATACTTTTACAATGTAATCCATGTTCTCTTTTCTTCCACCTTCAAGTGAAAATAGTCCCCAGAATTTATTATTTTCTTTATTTTCTTCACTTACTAATTCCTCATGCTTAGTACCGTTTTCATCTTCAACCCATTTTGATGAAACATTTGAATTTGCAATAATTTTAAAATAGTCAACTTCGATAAGTGCTCTTGAAAACTCTTTGTCTATTCCTGTTAAAAGTGGTAATTCATTAACAATATTTTGTACTGCTCCATTATTTGAGCTTGCAACCACAATTCCTTTTTCAGCTATTTTCTTTGGCATAATACCGATAGATGCATTATTCCAATACTTAGTCTCTTCTGAACCTTTTACATACTTCGTAGATAATCTAGCTATATCATATGATTGCTCTACAACAAATTCAGCAAAGATGTCCTTCAATAAAGTAGTTTTACCAGTTCCAGGAGGTCCATTTACACTTCGAATCCGTTCATTATCATATCCAATAGCTAAATTGACAGCCACCTGTTGCATAAATGTTAGGGAATATTCTGGGTTACTTGGGAATCTAGCAGTCGGATAATTTTCAGGCTGTAGTATTTTACTAAATACTTCAGAATCAAATTCACTTGATTTGACTCTACTGTCTAAATTGACACGTTCTTTTCTTCTTTTCAAAATATAGTCATCAAGAATACTAGACTCTATGGTCTTTGCCTTTTCTAAATCTCCCACAAAGAATGAATGAAGGTTAGTAGCATCAGTTTCTAAATTTTCTATTGCTTTCATCCTACAATTAATGATATCGATACCATTATTTTTAATAATAAATTTTATTGCATTGTTGAAATGATCCACATAATCCACTTCATCAGGACATTCAAATATCTCATCAAATATCTTTCTATATTCTTGTTCAAACGATAAAAATTCTGATTCTCGTGGTATTTTTCTATATTTTCTGATATAAAAACTTTCTGTTAAAAAAGTCATTTCTGAATGAATTTTGAGTTCCTTATCAAAATATAAGGCAAACGAAAATTTATTTCCAACCTTTATATCCTCTTCTGTTTCCAATAAATTATATTCTTTCCTTAAAAAATCGATGATTTCTTTAAATGAAAATATATCAAAAAATACAACTATACCGCCTTGCTGATATTTCTTCATTTTTTTCTTCTGTATTTCTCTTATAAACAAATCATAATAGTTTTCATCTCCAAGATTACTCAAGGTTATAATCGATTTATCATTTAGGTTTATATCTCCTTCAGATAAATGCTCTACCATAATCCAGGATTCCAATACATCACTCTTTTTACTCATCTTGGCTATTAATCTCCTTTAATAGTTTTTCACATTATAAATTATACCACACTATAAATTGTTTTCCCATTTGTATTTCTAACACAACTGTAGTACAAAAAGGTACTAGTTTTAATCGTGGATATTTTTAGAACATTCATCATTTTTATGGAGATAATAATTTATCCATCTAACAACTAACATTAAAACTTATATTACTTAAACAAATTATCTGATTTCCCTATTTTGAAAGGCTGAGTAAATATATATGATTTTATATTGATATCAGCATTCCCTAATCAATTTATTTTACCCTTAAATTCGTATATTTTTCTTCCATTTCCTTTTGTAACTGTTGAAAATATTCTCTATTTCTTTTACATATAATAAAGTTGTAATTGCTAATCTAACAAATTGATGATGAAACAGACGAGTCGAGTATCCAATAAAACTACAAACTAGTAATAATTAGTATCCTATCAGCTTATATAGTATTTAAATTGTTCTTCTCTTACTTTTCTTATTAATAAGTTAACTTTAATAAATTTCTATTTTAACATTTATTAATCAAATTAAAAAGGCATCCAATTAAGGATACCTACAAACCTATCAATGTTATTCAAATTCAATCGTTCCTGGTGGTTTTGAAGTAATATCATACATTACTCTATTTACCCCACGAACTTCATTAATAATTCTAGACATAACCTTATTTAATACTTCATAAGGAATTTGAGCAGCTTCTGCTGTCATGAAATCAATTGTGTTAACAGCTCTAAGCGCGATAGCATGATCATAAGTTCTTTCATCACCCATAACCCCCACTGAACGCATATTTGTAAGAGCAGCGAAGTATTGACCGATTGAACGATCTAATCCTGCTTTTGCAATCTCTTCTCTGTAAATTGCATCAGCATCTTGAACGATTCTAACTTTTTCTGCTGTTACTTCACCAATGATCCGAATACCAAGTCCAGGCCCTGGGAACGGTTGTCTAAATACTAAGTATTCAGGGATTCCTAATTCAAGACCTACTTTACGAACTTCATCTTTGAAAAGATCACGTAATGGTTCAATGATTTCTTTGAAATCCACTGCATCAGGTAAGCCCCCAACATTATGATGAGATTTGATTACTGCTGATTCACCACCTAATCCACTTTCAACAACATCAGGATAAATAGTTCCCTGAACTAAGAAATCAACAGTCCCAATCTTTTTAGCTTCTTCTTCAAAAACACGAATAAATTCTTCACCGATAATTTTACGTTTAGCCTCAGGTTCCTCAACACCCTTTAACTTTTCATAATATCTTTCTTGAGCATTAACTCGAATAAAGTTTAAGTCATATTGACCATCAGGTCCAAATACCGCTTCTACTTCATCACCTTCATTTTTACGAAGTAATCCATGATCAACAAAAACACAAGTTAATTGGTTTCCTATTGCTTTAGATAATAATACCGCTGCCACTGATGAATCAACTCCACCAGACAAAGCGCATAACACTTTACCATTACCAACTTTTTCTCTAATCGCTTTAATTTGTTCTTCAACAAATGAATCCATACGCCAATCACCACTACAATTACATACATCTAAAACAAAGTTAGATAACATTTTTGTTCCATATTCAGTATGTAAAACTTCGGGATGAAATTGAATTGCATACAATTTTTTACTTTCATCTTCACATGAAGCAACTGGACAGTCTTTAGTGTATGATGTAATTTCAAAGCCTGGAGCAATTTTTGAGATATAATCAAAATGACTCATCCAGCAAATCGACTCTACCGCCACATCTTTCATTAATTTAGATTCTTGTTTACTAACAATTAAATGAGATTTACCATATTCTCTAACATCAGCTTTTTCTACTTTACCACCTAACACATGCTGCATTAACTGAGCCCCGTAGCATAAACCTAATACCGGTATCCCTAATTCAAATAATTCTTTTTGATAAGTAGGTGAATCTTCTAAATAACAACTATTAGGGCCACCCGTTAATATAATCCCTTTCGGATTCATCTCTTTAATCTTTTCAATATCTACTTTATAAGAATAAATCTCACAGTAAACATTACACTCACGTACTCGACGTGCTACTAATTGGTTATACTGACCACCAAAATCAATTACAATTACTAATTCATTTTTCACTAGCTATCCTCCTATTTAAAAATTTCTCTTAACACAATTGTTTGCTCTCTATCAGGACCAACAGAGAAAATTACAATTGGACAATTAATCAATTCTTCAATTCTTCTTAAATACTTTTGACAATTTTCAGGTAATTCCTCAAAAGAAGTAACCTTAGTAATATCTTCATCCCATCCTGGCATTTCTTCATAAACAGGTTTAACCCTATTCAACTGTTTAATCGTTGAAGGTAATGCTTTGATGATTTTACCATCTAATTCATAAGCTGTACAGATTTTTAATGTCTTTAACCCTGATAATACATCTAATAACATTAAACTAATTCCCGTCAATGAAGACATTCTTCTTGATTGATTAACAACAACAGCATCAAACCATCCAATTCTTCTTGCTCTTTTTGTTACTGTACCATATTCATGGCCACGTTCACGGATTTGATCAGCCAATTCACCTTCAATTTCTGTTGGGAAAGCCCCACTACCTACTCTTGTTGTATAAGCCTTAACAATTCCCACTGCTTCATTAATATATAATGGGCCAATTCCAGAGCCTTCAGCTACTCCATTAGCACCGGGATGTGAACTAGTAACAAATGGGTATGTACCATAGTCAATATCTAACATTGTCCCTTGAGCCCCTTCAAATAATACATTTTTACCAGTTTGAAAACATTCATCTAAAACAACACCAGTATCACAAACCATTGGTGCAATGATTTTAGCATATTCTTTATATTCTTCAAAGATTTCCTCGGCACTACATGTAAGTTCAGGATATTGCGCTTTTTTAGAAGCCAAAGCTTCTTCTAATCTTTCTTTAAATAATTCCTCATCAATGAATTCACCCATACGGATTCCCACCCGTTCATATTTGTCGACATATGTAGGTCCAATTCCTTTTTTAGTCGTTCCGATATTATTAGCTCCACGCCTAGTTTCTTGAATTTCATCGATTTCTAAATGATAAGGTAAGATAACATGAGCCCGATCACTAATCATGATCTTATCAGTGCTAATATTAGCATCATTTAAATATTTCATTTCTTCAAGTAAAGCTTTAGGATTAATTACCATTCCGTTACCTAAAATAACATCATTACCACTAAAAATTCCTGAAGGAATCAAACGTAAAGCAAACTTTTGACCATTAAATTCAATTGTATGCCCGGCATTATTACCACCTTGATATCTAGCAACGATATCTGCTTTTTGAGCCAGGTAATCAGTAATTTTACCTTTACCCTCATCGCCCCATTGACTTCCTACTACAACAACTCCAGCCATTAAATTCACACCTTTCTTATTTACTATTACATTATATACAATAAACTAACAAAATGCATCAATAAATATACATTAATATAATAGTTTGACTAGTTTACAGAATAATTATATTATAGTCTTAGCTATTAGTAAAATTAATATATTATAATTATGATATAAGGAGAACTTATATGTATATCAAACTAGAACAATACAAAATATTCAATGAAGCTGCTACGACCCTATCTTTTTCAATCGCAGCTAGAAATCTTTTTATTTCTCAATCTGCAGTTTCCCAAACAATCAGCAGTATTGAAAAAGAACTACAGACTCAATTATTTATTCGCAATTCTAAAGGTGTTAGTTTAACTAAAGAGGGTAAATTATTACATCAGCAAATTGACAAAGCTTTAGCATTGATTACCGGAGTAGAAAACCAGTTATCAAATTATCATGAATTAAAAGATGGTCAATTAATTATTGGAGCCGGTGATACTTTTAGTGAGTATTTTTTAACTAATTATATCGTTAAATTCAAACAACTATATCCTGGGGTTAAAATCAAAGTAATCAACCGAACCAGTCTAGAAACCCGTGAATTGTTGAAATCTGATCAAATAGATCTCGGTTTTTTAAATCTTCCCATCAAAGATGATTCTTTAGTAATTAAAGAATGCTTCCAAGTTCATGATATTTTTGTTTCTAAAAAGCCTGATAATCATATTTACACCTTCAATCAATTAGCTGATCAGCCCCTAATTCTTTTAGAAAAGTCATCAAATACCCGTAATCGTATCGATAATTACTTTGCTAATAAGGGACTATTATTAAAGCCAACAATTGAACTTGGAGCTCATAATTTATTGTTGGACTTTGCCAGAGCAGGACTAGGAATTTCTTGTGTCATTAAAGAATTCTCCCAAGAATTACTTGATCAAGGGATTCTTCATGAAATAAAAACATCACAACCATTGCCTAAACGCAGTATCGGTTATGCTTATCCAAAACGACGAACTCAATCTGTTGCTACAAACAAATTTATTGAACTAATTGCTAATGATCCAACTTTACATATCTAAAAACGTCACTGATTAATTTAGTGACGTTTTTTATTTATCCTTTTAACCCTCTTGACTGACGTTCCATATCCTCAACAACGATATCATAGATTTCACCAAGTGATGCACAATATTCCAACACTTGCCACGGTTCGTTAGTATGGAAATGAATCTTGATCAACTCATCATCACCAACCGCTAACAAACAATCTCCTTTAAAATGTTCAGTAATGTAATCATTGATAACATCTTCATCGAGATTTTTACCTTCAATCAATAGTTGAGTATCATATCTAAATTCTAGCATCTTATTCTCCTAATTATAACCTGGTTGAGTTAAAAATTTATAAACTCGCTCAATAATTTTTGATTCTAACTTATTATATGATAAAGTTGGATCTTTTAATAAAGGTATTTCGAAAACATCTTTTCGTCCTTGATAATCAATCGTTACTTTAATAATTGATCCTAAAGGATGTTCACGGCAATCGATTAATAAATTCATTGTATCTTCAGTATGGTTGTGACCAAGATTAAAATCATCTCTAAGCGTAAAATTATCACATTCATAAATTGTCCAATAAGATGGCATTATATTTGCTAAGGCCTCTTTTAAATTCTTCTCTTTGATAATATAATCTTTTAAAATCTTTTCAATTTCTGTCTTAATTGGAGCAATTTTTTTATCAGCAGTTTCTTTATCGCTTGCTTTACAACCTAATCGAACCCGCACTGTTTCTTCTGAAGCATAAAGAGCAATACTAACTTCTTCTTGGTGATCAATTAAATCTGCTAAGACCTCATCAACCCGACTTTCCCCTATTCCCATGGTTAGAAAATCATATGTGTAAATAATATCCTGCTTAAATTGACTTAAATAATCTTTTAAAACATGATCAACAACATAAGTCATTTCTTTAGGCGGACCAGGCAAATTAACAATCATCTTTTCATCTTTCGACATTACACAGCCATTTGCTGTCCCTACTTCATTTTCTAAAATATAACAATCTTTAGGAAAAAAAGCTTGTTTAAAATTATTTTCCGGAATATCACCCCATCCCGTTACAAATCGACATTTTTCTTCTACCTTTTTAGCTTCTTCTTCATTATATAATAATTCTAAACCCAAATATTCTGCCGATAATTCTTTTGTTAAATCATCTTGGGTAGGTCCTAATCCCCCAGTCGTAATTACACAATTAGCACCACGTTTAAAAGCTACATCTAGACATTCTTTAAAACGATCATGATTATCACCAACTGTCGTTTGATAGTAAACATTAAACCCCAAGTCTTTACACATTTTTTGAATATAAGTTGCATTAGTATTAACAATTTCTCCTAATAACAATTCTGTCCCAACATTAATTATTTCAACATTCATGAAATTATCCTCCTTAATGATTAACTATATTATAGTTAATTTTAATCATTTTGCTAGTCTTTTAATCATTAAAATTATTTCTTGCATATTTTCCTTCTAGCACCTAAGACCAAAGGTCTAGTTGAATACCAAAATAAACTAACAAAAATGACTAAACAAGCAATAAAAGTTAATTATTAGCTGAATTATTCCTAAATCGAATTCAATATACATATCACTCACTCCCTCGTCAACTTCACTTCAATAGTAATAAAAAATTTCTATCAGCTGACTTAGCATCTCTAAATAATCGTATTTGGCAATAAACTGACTATCACAAAATGCTAAAATAAAATCTTTGATAATAGTACTTTTGAATTCTAATAACCCCTTATCAATAATAGTTGCTATCCTCACTTTCGGACTATCCAAATATTACTTATAGCGATTTACACTCTATAAACGTTTCAGTCCTTCATCATTTCTGACTGCTATGACTTCATCTGATTTCTTGTGATAAATCTTTTTCTATCGATGGTATCATTACTGTTTTTAAAGTTTACTGGACTTCATCGTCCACAAGGCCTCCCGAGGTAAGGCATACATCCTTTTTATCTTCACAGGTTTTTGATTTACTGTCTTGGTTTTACGTTTACCTTTTGGACTTGGTTTGTTCTGCAACCTTGTCCACCATTCAGCCTCATCAAATTTCTTTTCGTAACCTCGAAGATTTTTCCACACCACTTCCTCCGCCCATAGCATCACTACTAACGGCTTGTGGTTCACTACTCTTGGCGGTAAATACCCGTGGTTGGACTTTCACCAGCTAGA
The DNA here is from genome assembly GCF_019041935.1 of Erysipelatoclostridium sp. MSK.7.34. Lineage (NCBI taxonomy): Bacteria > Bacillati > Bacillota > Erysipelotrichia > Erysipelotrichales > Coprobacillaceae > Thomasclavelia > Erysipelatoclostridium sp. MSK.7.34. The sequence goes on along the minus strand of NZ_JAHPYJ010000008.1, from coordinate 45,500 downwards.
TGTATGCCATGCTCGACACACAGAAAAAGAAGTCATTGGTTTTACAATCAATAACTTCTTTTTTATATTTTAACTATTGAATCTTAGATAATCCAAGAACAATGATTCCTCCTAAAATAACTGCAATAATTGATGTCACAACTAAACTTAAATTATAACTTACATCAAAAGGAATCAATACTAATGATGAAGCAACGATCAATCCTAAAATCAAACTCAAGAATCCAGCTTTATGAGTTTTAGTGAAATATGAACATAATTTTGCACTAACAACTATTCCTACAGCAATACCAATTGCCATAAATCCTAGCGGCATAATAACATCCAGACTAAAACTAGTAACATTTGCTAGATAAGACTTAAATAGATAATATTCTCCTAAAATTAATAAAACCATACTACCGCTAACACCGGGCATAATCATAGTTGCTCCTGATACGGCACCAATAATTATCATTTTAACAAACAAACCAGCACTTAGAGCAGGAAAATCAGGATTAACAACTACTTTCCCTTCTCCAGGATTTAAAAATTCTAACCCAAAGATAATTGCTAAACCACAAATAAAAGGGATAATTACAAGTTTTTCACCTTTCATTTCCCCTTTTAAAAATAAAGGAATACTAAAAGCAATCAAACCAATAAACCAATAAATCGTCTGCGTTGGATAATATTCAAATAACACTTCCAATATTTTCGCAAATCCAATTATTCCAACTCCAGCGCCAACCAAAACCTGAAAAATAAAGATAATATCTTCTTTGCGATTAGGATTTTCTTTTTTAAAGATTCCACTAATAGCATCCATCATGCGATTAAAGATACCTAGAATTACCATCATGGTTCCACCACTAACGCCTGGAATAACGTTAGCAATACCAACAGCGATTCCGCCAATTATGTTTTTTATCATTGAAACTTCTCCTTTAAATACCTCATCATTATAATAAAATATCACCATTATCACAAGTAGTATTTTATTTCCCTTTTAAAATCAAGTGATAAATTGCTTCTTCACTCTCTAAATCATAATCTCCTAAATGGCTGTTAGGATAATGGTAAATTACTCCATTAGACTCATTTTTCCTTAAACAAGCAATTAATTTTTCTTCCCCATATTGTCCAATAAATTTACAAAATGTTCTAATCCGTAACTTGTGTAAAATACTATCCTGACAAGGAAAATCAGGACATTGGCAACAACTATCATATCCTGACTTTGTGCAGCACTGATAATTTTTACAAAAATCCTTTTCTGGACACCCACCTTTTTTACAACCAACACAGCTTTCATTTTCACTACACAGCCCACAAACAAGACCACAATATCCTAATCCTAATTCATCCTTCATATTTAATCCCTAATCCTTATGATACTTTCGTAAATATTCAATTTGTTCCATCCGTTTAATCACCTTTGCCTCTGTTCCTTGATTAGTAGGAAAATAATAACGATGATCCTTAATATTATCTGGTAAACACTGCATATTTGTAATTTTATCATCATAATCATGCGCATACTGATAACCTTTACCATAATTTAATTCTTTCATTAATTTAGTTGGCGCATTGCGAATTTGTAAAGGAACGGGATCAGCAATTGTATTCAAAGCGTCATGTTTTGCTCGTTCATATGCTTTATATAACGCATTAGATTTAGGTGCCAAGGCCATATAAGTTACACAATGAGCTAAATTAACATTACATTCTGGCATGCCATTATAATGGCATGCTTGATATGTTGCTACTGCAATTTCCAAAGCACGACTATCAGCCATTCCAATATCCTCTGAAGCAAATCGAATCAGCCTCCTTGCTACATATAGAGGATCTTCACCAGCTTCAATCATTCGTGACATCCAATAAATTGAAGCATCAATATCACTATTACGCATTGATTTATGCAAAGCACTAATAATATTATAATGTTCTTCACCTTTTTTATCATATAATAAAGATTTTTGATTGATACATTGTTCAATCGTTTCTTTATCCACTACGATTCGATCATGAGTAATTGCTCCATTTAAGACTGCCATCTCTAAAGTATTTAAAGCAACTCGAGCGTCACCGTTAGAAAAACCAGCAATCATGTATAATAAATCATCATCAATCATAACATTTTGATCTTTAAACCCTTTCGGACTTATCAGCGCATAATGCAATAAACCAAATAAATCATCGGTTGTTAGTGCTTTTAAAACAAAAACTTTACATCTTGATAATAAGGCAGAATTAATCTCAAATGAAGGATTTTCAGTAGTAGCCCCAATTAATATAATACTCCCCTGTTCAACATATGGTAAAAAAGCATCTTGTTGAGCTTTATTAAAGCGATGAATTTCATCTACAAAGACGATTGTTTTTTCGCCTAGATCCTGAACTTCCTGTGCTTGTTTCATAACTGCCCGTATATCTTTAATGCCGCTAGTCACCGCACTAAAATTAATAAACTTAGCTTTTGTTTGATTTGCAATAATGCGTGCTAAAGTTGTTTTCCCAACTCCCGGTGGTCCCCAAAAAACCATTGAGGGAACAACATCACTATTGATTAGCTGGTACAAAATCTTTCCCGGTCCAATTAAGTGCCTCTGTCCTACATATTCAGTCAAAGTTGTTGGTCTTAGGCGATTTGCCAGTGGTTCATTTGACATGTTTTTAAACATTGCTTGCTGCTTCATCATCATCACTTCCATTTCCTTATAATTATAACTAATTCCCGCTTTAAAAGCAAAAAAAGAAACAGTTGTTTAAACTGTTTCTATTCATCTGATCCCTCGAATTGAGAACGATACAATGAGGCATAGAAGCCATCTTTAGCCAATAATGAATCATGATTTCCAAGTTCTACAATGTCACCATCTTTCATTACAATAATTGTGTCAGCATCACGAATTGTTGATAAACGATGGGCAATGACAAAACTTGTTCTTCCCTCCATTAGCTTTTCCATTCCTTTTTGAATTAATACTTCTGTTCTTGTATCTACTGAAGAAGTTGCTTCATCAAGAATCAAAATTTTTGGATCTTTTAAGAAAGCACGTGCAATTGTTAAAAGTTGTTTTTGCCCTTGAGAAATGTTAGATGATTCCTCATTGATCATTGTTTCATATCCATTCTCTAATGTTTGTACAAAATGATCAACATAAGCGACTTTACAAGCCTCCTTGACTTCTTCATCACTTGCATCTAATTTTCCATACATTAGGTTTTCCTTAATTGTTCCATTAAACAACCAAGTATCTTGTAAAACCATTCCAAATAATGATCGTAAATCCTGACGTCCAAAATCACGAATATCTTTACCATCAATAAGAATCGAACCACTATTTAATTCATAGAATCGCATTAATAATTTTACGATCGTTGTTTTTCCAGCACCAGTCGGTCCTACAATTGCAACAGTTTGCCCCGCATGAACATGTAAACTAAAATCATTAATAATCGTTTGATCTTTTAAATACCCAAAATTAACATCAGCAAAGGTAACAGAACCTTCAACTTTAGCCACCTCATCAGCAGTAACTTTTGGTGTTTCTGGTTCTAATTCTTCTTCACCTAAAAATTCAAAAACACGTTCAGCCGCTGCTGCTGTACTTTGTAACATATTCATTGTCTGTGCTAATTGTGTTATTGGTTGATTAAATTGTCTTACATATTGAATAAAGGCCTGAATATCACCAATTGTGATACTACCACCACCAGCAAGAACACCACCTAATAAACATACCGCAACGTATCCAACATTTCCAACAAATCCTGTGATTGGCTGCATCAAACCTGAAAAGAATTGTGACTTCCATGCACTTTCATATAAATTATCATTATACTCATTAAATTGTTCTACTGAGGCAGCTTCACCATTAAATGCTTTAACCACATTATGACCACCATACATTTCTTCAATATGACCATTGACATCACCTAAAGCAGCTTGTTGACGCGCAAAATATTTTTGTGAACGTTTCATTACTAAACCAATCAAAACCATTGATACTGGTAATACGCAAACTGCGATCAAAGTCATAACTGGTGAAATAGTCAACATCATGATAAAGATTCCAATTACCGTTACTGTCGACGTAATTACCTGTGACATACTTTGATTTAGTGATTGTGCGATTGTATCGATATCATTTGTTACTCGGCTTAAAATATCACCACTAGTATGTTTATCAAAATAACTTAATGGCATCCGATCCATCTTTTGAGAAATTGATGTTCTTAAATCATAAGCAACTCGTTGTGAAATAGTTGAAGTAATAAAACCTTGTATATAACTAAATAAAGCACTAATCAAATACAATCCAACTAAAATCAAAATAATTTGACCAATATAATCAAAATCAATTCCACCAGTACCAGCTACTTTAGCCATGATACCTTCACTTAATTTATCTGTTGCTTTAGCTAAAATCTTTGGTCCTACGATTGCAAAAACCGTTGATGCTGAAGCAAAAATCACAACTATAACTAAACGAAAATAATACGGTCTTAAATATTTAAATAATTTACCTAAAGTACCTTTAAAATCTTTAGCTTTTTCACCGCCACGCATTCCGTGCATACCACCAGGTCCGAATTTAGGACCATTTCTTTTTGGTTGATTACTCATGTCCTAATTCCTCCTTTGATAATTGTGAATATGCGATTTCTTGATAGACATCGCAATTTTTCATTAACTCTTCATGGGTTCCTTTTCCAACAATCTTACCTTCATCTAAAACAATGATTTGTTCAGCTCCCATAATTGAAGCAATACGTTGTCCGACAATCAATACTGTATTTTTAGTCTTCTTAACCATCTTATCTAATTCTTGACGTAATTTAGCATCTGTCTTGAAATCTAGAGCTGAAAAACTATCATCAAAAATAAAGATTTCTGGATTTTTAGCAATAGCTCGAGCAATTGCTAAACGTTGTTTTTGACCGCCAGATACATTTGTTCCACCTTGTGAAATTTCACTATCTAATCTTTCTTCTTTATTATCAATAAATTCTTTTGCCTGAGCTACCCGAATTACTTCTTCAAGTTCATCGTCTGTAGCCTCAGGTGCACCATAAGTTAAATTTGATCTAATGGTTCCTGAGAATAATAATCCTTTTTGAGGTACTAAACCAATTTTATCTCTTAAATCATGTTGATTAACATCACGAATATCAACACCATCAATCTTAATATTACCTTCAGTTACTTCATAAAAGCGAGGAATTAAATTGATTAACGTACTTTTACCGGATCCCGTTGAACCGATAAATGCTGTAGTTTCACCAGGCTTTGCAGTAAAACTAATATTTTCTAATACTGCTTCATTAGCACCAGGATATTTAAATGTAACATTATTGAATTCAACTAAACCTTTTTTACTTTCAATAAAAGCTTTAGGTTCCTTAGGATCAACAATTTTAGGTTCCATTGAAATAACTTCATAAATACGATCTGCTGCTACACTAGCCCGTGGCAACATAATTGAAATCATTGCAATCATCAAAAATGACATAATAATTTGCATTGCATACTGCATAAAAGCCATCATTTGTCCGATTGCAATATTACCTAAATCAATTTGTTTTGCTCCATAATATACAATCAATAATGTTACTACATTAAAAATGAACATCATAATCGGCATTAATGAAGCCATTGTTCGATTGACAAACAAATTGACATTTGTTAGATCACCATTAGCCTTTTCAAATCTTTCTTCACTATGCTTTTCATTACCAAATGCCCTAATTACTAGCATACCTGAAAGATTTTCCCGCATTGTTAAATTTAAACGGTCAATTAATGATTGTACGATCTTAAACTTTGGCATCACAATTGCAAAAGTAACACCAATCAAACAAAAAATCACCAATAAAACTAAACCAATAATCCAAGTCATTGATGGTGTATTATTAAAAGCTTTGATCAAGGCCCCAATTCCCATCATTGGAGCAAAACATACTATTCGAATGAACATAATTACGACCATTTGTACTTGGGTAATATCATTCGTTGTTCTTGTAATCAGTGATGCAGTTGAAAACTTATTGAATTCTTCATTTGAAAAACTTTCAACTTTCTCAAAAACATCACGACGTAATAATCTCGAAACACCAGCCCCAACCTTACTAGCCAAGAACCCACAAGCAACAGCACATACAGTACCAGCTAATGCAATTGCTAACATTTTTAACCCAGACCATAAAATATAGTCATTTTGAATCTTATCAGTATCACAACCTAGTCTAGAATATTCTGCTTTTACACCGTTACCGGCAGCAATTTTTAAAGTTGATTCACCCATCGTTTCCATCTGACTATCAATTTTACTAAACATTTTAGCTTTAGTTGTATTATCCATCATTGCTAAAGCATCGTAAGGTGTCATATTTGGCGGTAATTGCCCAAACTGTTCTTGATATTCTTTACTATTTTTATCCATTCCATCAATTGATGTTACCATCAACATTGGTTTAACTAAAATACTCTCTAAACGGTCTAATTTTTTTTCACTTAGATCTTTTAATTTATAGATATTTTGACCTTTTGCTTTAGGAAACTTATCTAAAGTATCTTTATCAAGATTACTGGGTTCAACTAATTTATATGCATCCATAAATTGTTGCTGATCCTCTTCATCCATCAGTACTAATAAATGATTATATGTTTCTTCACTCAAAACATCACTTACTGCACTATCAAAGCCACCAGCCTGAATTCCTACCGAAACGATATCCGACATATAATCAGGTAATGCTAATTCTGATTGTGATTGTAAGAATAATAATCCTACACAAAGTAGAATTGGTGCCCAAAACTTTTTAAAATAATGTTTTAATTTTAGCATTATTCTTCTCCTTTACATTTTTCAATATTCTTTTTCATGATATTAATAACATCATTAATAACAGTTATCTGTTCCTTAGAAACCCCTTCAAACATAATCATTGTTTTTTCTTTCATAATTTTGATTGCCGCCTCAATAAATACCTCTCCAGTTTTTGTAATATTTAAAATATAATTACGTTTATCATTTTTATCTTGTGTTCTAGTTAAATAACCCAGTTTTTCAAGGCGCTGCAATCTCACTGATAAAGTCGCTTTAGTAATATTTAACTTCTTTGCTAAAGCATTTTGATTAATGTTTTGATGATTCTGCAACATAAATAATAACCTTGTTTGATCCGGTGATATATCAAACTTTTCTGTTTTTTCCATCATCATATAATGCATTGTTTTATTTAACCCTTGAAAATTATTAATTACTTCTTCAACATCATCAAAACTTATCTCTTCCATGATGTACCTCCTTTCATTAGTTAGATGACTAACTATTCCGTTAGTACACTAACTATTATAGTTAGTCTACTAACCATTGTCAACTATTTTATAATCAAGTAGCGAAAAATTTTAAATAATTTTCCTCTCTTACACCACTGTCCATACGGTTCCATATACGGCAGTTTAATTAAATTTCAATTTATATCTCAATAAATAATAATCCAAACAACTAACTAGTCTTTATGTGCTAGCCTTTCTTTTGCTACAGCACGCACAACACATGTTTTAGTTATCACGAATTAATAGCGTATGATATTTGTCTTGCTCTACCATGATTGACCCAAGTTTTCTAACACCATGACTAGGCTTTGGTATTTCAACCCTTTTAACAGGTTGTGGTTTGTAAAACCTTGTTTCGATTTGTCTTTTGATGTCTTTCTAGTTTTAATTAACATAATCTTTTATTTCATCATTGGCTACATACATTATCCACACGACTTGTACTTTTATAGACAAGTATCATATTTTTCTTAGATAAGACTTCCTCTAATAATTTAGACATAATTTGCATGCTCTTCTCCTTTTCACTTTCTAATGCCTAGATCCTAGTGTATATGTCCTTTGGCTCAAATACATTTCCGATGCACTATGCGATTCGTCGACAACTACGTTCACGAAGGACTTTCACCCTAAATGTATGACAAGTCGTCATACTTAAAAAGATGTCAAATTTGACATCTTAATCAACTAAATATTTTTCTAGTAATCTTACTACTTCAGCAATTAAATCATCACAAGTAGCACGATTAACTTTTTTATTTGTTTCCCGTAATCCTAGTAGTTCTCCACAAACCACTGATCCATGAGAATCTTCAAATTCTTTACACAAAGCTGCTACTTTTTCATTAACAAATTTTTTTTGTTTAACATCTGCTTCACCTTTACCATATTTAAGTCCTAAAGCCATAGCCCCACCAGTTAAAGTTCCGCAAATTTCTCTTGTCATCCCGACACCGCCACCAAAACCATAAGCAATAGTCATTGCCCTATCCATATCTAAATCAAATAAATCCACATATGCCCCAAGTACTGCCTGAGCGCAGTTATAACCTGAATGATGTAAAGCATATGCTTTTTTCACTCTTTCATCAATATTCATAATTTAGCCTCACTTTTATATAATTTAATTATAGTTTAGTGATAATTATAATCGATGTCAAGACATTAACAATTATGTATTCGTCTTGAATCTAACCCTTTAGAAAAAACTCACCATACAATAAATCATGATCAGAAAATGATGATTTTTTCAAACCACAATTCTTTAATTCAAAAAAATCTGCATAAAAAATATTATCAGGTGCTGCAAATTCGCAGAAAGTCTTGTATTTTTTATTCTCGTTGATACACTTTACCCCTTCCATTTTAAATTTATTGTTCATTTTAAATGAATTAAAATCACCAGCTAAGATGCTGTAACTGTTAAAATCAACATGCTTTTTTACATAATCCATTTGTTTAATACGATATTGATTATCCGCATAAGTTAAATGGGTATTATAAATATTAATTATCTGCTCATTAAAATAGAGCTTTGTTCTTGTAAGGATACGCGGTTCCCTTATTATGCTATTTGGTAATCGTTGAGCCATAACTTCTATTATAGAATATTTACTTAAGATTCCCAAACCATAGTAACCACTTAAAATCCACATGGTAGGATAAAAATAATAATAACAATATCCACTAGAATTTGCCATGATTTTTAGCATGTCAAAATTGCCTGAACGTAAAGAATTCTTATCTACCTCTTGCAAACAAATAATATCAAGTTTTAAATCAATAATATCCTTATTAAAACTTTTTAAATCATTTTTCCCATAATTTAAGGATTTTATATTATATGTTCCTATCCCCAAGGTATTAGTCTTTAAATTTTGAATCTTTTTTTGATCAACAAATTTATAACAATACTCATTAGTTAAGATGCTATAATAATAACGACCTGATATTATCATCAATAATATCTTAATTATTAATTTAAACTGTTTATTCATTTATTTACCTCAATTATTTACTAATTTATTATTGGATAAATTAGTAATTTTAATACAATCAAAATATTTATCTAACTTTCAAAATTCTAATCTGATTCAACTAAAAATAAAAAAGATATAGACAGTTAATTTGCCTATATCTATCTTATTTGCCCATTCCCAAATATTTTATATTTTGTTGATGTCATTTCCTGCAGTCCAATTGGGCCACGTGCATGTAATTTTTGAGTACTAATTCCAACTTCAGCGCCAAATCCAAATTCTCCACCATCAGTAAAACGAGTTGAAGCATTATGATAAACACAGGCAGAATCTAAAGAATCCATAAAATATCTAGCTGTATCTTCATTATCAGTAATAATACTTTCAGAATGTTTGGTTGAATAATCATAGATATGCTCAATCGCTTCATTGATATCATTCACAACTTTAATATTACAAATATAATCATCATATTCAGTAGCATAATTCTTGGTTGTTGCCTTATTGCCTTCTAGATATTTTAAAACTATTTCATCACCAAATATCTTAATTTTATCAAACCTTGGTTTTAATAACGTTAAAAATTCATTTGCAACACCTTGATGAACTAAAATAGTTTCAATCGCATTACAAACTGAAGGACGAGAAATTTTAGCATTAACTGCAACTTCAACAGCCATTTCTAAATCAGCTTCTTGATCAATGTATAGATGACAAATTCCTGCACCAGTTTCAATTACTGGGACAGTTGCATTATTTACAACATGTTGAATCAACCCTGCTCCTCCCCGAGGAACGACAACATCTATATAATTATTGGCTGTGATAACTTCAGTAACAACACTACGATCTGTTTTCTCAATCAAATTAACAACATTTTCAGGTAAAATATTTGTGATTGCCTCTTTGATTACCCTTACTAGAGCAATATTAGAATTAATCGCTTCTTTTCCGCCTTTTAGAATACAAACATTATTTGTCTTTATACAAATAGCAGCTATGTCAACTGTAACATTAGGGCGAGATTCATAAATAGTAGCTACTGTTCCAATGGGAATACGAACTTGTTTAATGATTAAGCCATTTGGACGTTTTATCTCACGAACAACTTCACCAATGCAATCATGTAATCCAGCTACTTTTAAAACATCATTAGCAATACTTTCAATACGTGACCTAGTTAATAAAAGTCGATCAACCATTGCCTCACTGATTCCGTTTTCCTTGGCGCAAGCAACATCCTTCTTATTTTCGGCCACGATATAATCAATATTAGAAATCAAATTTTTACTAATAGCTTCTAAAGCTTTTATTTTGGTATCTTTATCAATATTTTGCATCTTTCGACAAGCTAGTTTAGCCTGTTTTAATTGTTCTTCTATCATTAATTTTTCACTCCTTCTACTAATACCAGGTTATTTGCGTGAACTACTTCATCATAATCTTTATAATGTAAAACATCCTCGATTTCACTAGTGTTCAATCCTTTAATCAATCTTATCTCATCACTTGAGTAATTTACCATTCCACGTGCTAACAGACTATCATTACCATCAACAATATCAATAATCTGCGAAATTAAAAAATTTCCTCTTACCTCAATAATTCCCTTAGGCAACAAACTTGAGTGGCATGTAACTAATGCTTTTTTAGCACCTTCATCAACAACGATTGTTCCTTTTGGCATACTTCGATACATAATCCAATGTTGTCTAGAATTAAGGAGTCTTCCAGGTTTACCATCAAAATAAGTACCCACATCTTTTCCTTCAATCAGATCAATCAAAACGTTTGGTTGGTTACCATTAACAATAGCCATATCACAGCCAAAGTCATTACAAACTTTAGCTGCTCTAATCTTAGTAATCATTCCTCCAGTTCCAACCTTGCTTGAAGCATCTTTTGCCATGCTTTCAATTTCTTTAGTAATCCCATCGACATTACGAATCAATCTTGCATTCTTATTCGTATGTGGATTATCATCATATAATCCATCAATATCACTGACTAGTACAACCATATCTGCATTAACAGCCGGTACTACCAGTGATGCTAATGTATCATTATCACCAACTTTAATTTCTTCGACCGCTAAAGTATCATTTTCATTAATAATTGGAACTACGTCATATTCAATCAATGCCTGCATTGCATTGTTAAAATTCATCAACCGCTTACGATCATCAAAATCATCATGATTTAATAAAATTTGTGCACATTTTAAATTAAATAAGCTAAATAAATCTTCATATATTTGCATTAATGAAGCCTGTCCAATAGCTGCCAGAGCTTGCTTTTGAGGAATAGTTTGCGGGCGACATTCAAGATTCATTACATGAACTCCAGCATTAATAGCACCACTGCTGACTAATGTAATACTTATCCCTTTACGCTTAATATATGCTATTTGTTGAATTAAATTTAAAATTTTCTCTTTATTAATATTCCCTTCATCATCACATAATGATGATGAACCTATTTTAATAATTAGATTTTTAATATTGCTTAAATCTCGCATTCTAACTTCCCCCTGTAATTATTTTCTTAATTATACAAGGTTTATCTCATCTTCTCAACAAAAAAGTGTTTAAGCATAAATTACTCAAACACTTTATCTATCGATTTCAACTTCATAAATATATTTAAATTCACCATTGACCTTTAGCATAAATTTATTACAAGTATACTCGATTTCAAAAACGTGAATGCACTTGTTTGCTAATATAGCTGTTTCACCAGTTAGAGCAATTTTTAAAGTTCCATTTTTATTCTATATAACAATTTTTTCATAATCAATATTTTGACCAACTAAAATTAGATATTTTTTTATTGATTTTATAGACGGAAATCGTCTTATAACTTCTTGCAAGTGTTTATAGACCTACCGAAAATTCCTGTGTTTTCAATGGTTTTCCCATATCTCTATATATTCTGTCATATCTCCGCACAGCTTCGTTTTGTAAGCGCGGGCGTCAAAAAAGCGTCAAATACAAAAGCAAAAATCAAATGCAGAAGATGATTTTTTCCTACTCTCTATGTTACGCATTAGAGGCTCATTAAGCCTTGCACGAACGGCATTGCAGACACGAAAACTGATAGGGTAAGGTGTTTATATCTTTTCCCTGAAAAATATCATTTGACTGCGTAACATTCCAAAGCAAGCTGCTATCTGTTCTGATTATCCTTTTCCTTTCCATTCCTTTATGAAAAGTTCCGTAGCAAGCATAGGAAAGGGGTACCCTTTCCGTGAAATGCAAGCATTTTTTGTCGTTGATAAGTTAACCTCATTTGCCTTATTTTCTACCTTTATAACAAATCAGTATGAGGTCTTTGGCAATTTTAAGGGGAAAACCGCAACAACTTTTCTCTGTTTCATATCACGGACAAGGACATTGAAAACACTAAAAATTAATTAAAACAGGTATCTGCCGTCAAATAAATAAAATCCTGTATCAATCAGCAATACGATAGCAATGATTAATAATACGGCATAGATGGTATAGGTGATAGGCTTTATATTTTTCGCTTTCAGTTTATCAACCAATGCAACCAACTTGTCCAATAGATTTAGGCTGTTGGCGACATAGACAATTAGTGCCATAAACTGACTGACTACAAACCAAATCGTCATGAGCAGAGTTGCGGTCAGAAAGTTTCCCACTTCACCGCCCATAAGAATAACGGCATAATAAGTGGGGTCAGTAAAACAAGAGATTGCAAATACAAAGCCGGTACTTAGGTACTTAATCCAAGCCCCATTAACAGTTTTCTTCTCCTTTTTCTCATTTTTTTTGCTAATATCCAAAAATCTTCGTAGCACCCATATCAGAATAAAAACGGATACCATAAACTCCAGAACTGCCCAAAACGGGCTATTGTCCCCAGGCACTATACTTTTAAGAATATCTACTGCCGTAGCACCGAAAATAGCGGAAAGTATAGCGCCGATAAAAACGCTAAATCCCGCATAGGAGAGGAAGAACAGCGTAATATTCGACTTCTTTTCTTGCCGCAGTCCCATAGACAAAAGGTAAACTGCTGTAAATGGGTCAACACCTAAAATGCCCAACCCGATTGTACTGATTAATTTGTGTATCATCATTATTCCTCTTATAGATTTTCAATTTTACTGCGGAAAGATGTTAGATATTTTTCCACCAAACGCAATATCTCTTGATGTTCCTTTTCTGTCATTTCCTCAAAGACTTTGTTTTCCGCTTGTTCAATAGGCAATATTTTTTCCCTTACAAGTGCCTCGCCTTTTGCTGTCAAATAGATTTTTAATTCTCGTCCGACACCTGCTTGAAATTCAATCACTCCGTCTTGATTTAGTTTTTTTGCCGATGAATTGACGGTTTGCTTATTCAAGAGTGTGTACTTGTAAATTTCTGTCTGCGTACAGCCGTTTCCTAACACAAGAATTGCCTGCAAAATCGCATAAGCACTATCGGAAAGTCCTTGCATTAGGCAAATATCGTGATAAAGCTCATCAATCGCATTATTCAAACGGTCAAATTCTTGTAGAACGGGATGTTTTTCAAACTTCATATTTGCTCTCCTTTAAGTATGAAATCATACTCAATATTATAGTATGATTTCATACTCCTGTCAATGCCTTTCAGAAAACAAATAGCAAAACCAGCCGCCCTTGCTTGCGTGGCATCCAAGAGAGCAAAAGCAACAAGTGCTTTCGCTCTCGAACAGTATGATTTTTCTTATATCTGCCCGTATCGTTTCATATTGCCTTATTGAGTTAGAGCGGCAAAAAAGCGTCAAAGTGTTTTTTTGAGCATTTGAAACCGCGGTTGTATATACCGGAAAATCAAGCATTTATGCGGGTTCGGGGCGTTTTGTTTGTTGCACCGCTAAAAAAATAATACTATTTTTTATTATTTATTCAATCATTATCAATATGTGCATTTTCTCAAAAATAAAAATCAGTATATACTAAAACTTTTTTAGTATTGTTATTGTGATTCTTTAGCCACTTTTAATAGATTATCACTCTTAACCTCTAAATCATAATCAAAATTATAATTATCCAAATTAGCAGCAAAGATTTCTAACCCCATTTCAATCAAAAAATCATAATAATACATATCATCGTTGTATATTGAAGATAATTTGTGCTTTGATTAAATAATATATATGTTTTATTTTCACAAATTTATACATGTACTTTTAAAATTACCAGATCTCGATAATTAAAATGTAGAATTGCCAGCCATTGACAACTATCATAAGTAATATTTTTCTTTTCTTGTGTTGAAACCAAATTCAACCATCTAATAACTCCTTATAACTCAATTCTAAAGCTTTTGCAAGTATTGGATATCGTGATAGCTCCCATTTGCTGATTATCTTGTCTGATACACATAATTTTTCTCCAAATTCTTTTTGTGTCAAACCTTTCTCTTTTCATAACTCCATCATGAAGGATCCGCATTTTTCATTATCTATATTGCTCATATCTTTCACTCCTTGAGCCTATACTACTATTAAAATTCTAATTATTCAATCAACCATCGGTAGAGTTTATATTTATGACAAAATTACTTATATATAAAACTAATCAGAATATTTAGCTTTTATTTTCTGATTAATTTCCAATTTTCAAAAATATGATCTTTTTTTGTTACAGTGTTTCTAACAATTCCAATAATTTATCAGCATGCATAACTGCTTTTTCTTTCATTTCAGCCATTTTTTCAATATCATTTCTATTTTGATAAGATACTCCGCCTGTATAGACATATCCAAAGTAATCCAATCCACACAAATTACACATTGCCTTTATCGGCGGGAGGAAATCTTCAATAGGATATTTCTGTGCCCCTTCATAACTATACATAAATTCTGGAGCACCAGTCGTAAAAGAAGCAATCAATTTCTTTCCTTTCAATTTATCACCGGTTGAACCGTGGGAAAAGCCATGCTGAAATGTTTCTTCAAGCCAGCGACTTAGTAATGAAGGCATAGCATACCAGAAAATAGGAAATTGCAAAACAATTATATCTGCATTTAAAAGTTTTTCTTGCTCTGCTTCAACATCAATTTGAAAATCTGAATAAAGTTTGTCTAAATAGACAAATTCAGCCTGTGGTAATTTATTTTCAAGCCTTTCTAATATTGCCTTATTTGCAACAGAATTATTTAAGTCTGTGTGTCCAGATACTACTAATATATTTTGCATAAGTCATTACTCCTTTTATTTCATTTTTTTAACCCAGTCAGATAATTCATCTGCACTAACATTTTCGTCAAATCTTTGCCCTTTCATCAAACGAGCACCCTTGCATGAATTTTCTAAATAATCGTTTGTTTTTCCCATTCCGCTCATTCCAGATGTCGCAAATGGAATAATTGTTTTATCCCTTAAATCGTATTGTTCAAGAAAAGTATTGATGATTGTAGGAGCAATATACCACCAGATAGGAAATCCTAAATAGATTATGTCATATTCTCCCATATCACTTATTTTTTCTTTAACGGCTGGTCTGAACGATTTATCGTTCATTTCTACTGATGAACGGCTTTTAGGATTTGTCCAATTCAAATCAGCACTTGTGTAAGGTTGTTCTGGTACGATTTCAAACAAATTCCCCTGCACAACTTCATTTAATCTTTCTGCTACTTTTTTGGTTACACCACTTGCACTAAAATACGCTACTAAAGATTTACTCATTTTTACACTACTCCTTTTCATATTCTATTTGTGTTAATATAAAATTATCTGTTCTGAAAAAGTCTGGTGCTGTTGCACTTACCTTTTGATGAGCAACACTTTGAATAACTTTGTCAAAATCTTGTTTACTTTCTACATCAATCGTCATAGTAACAACATCACTTAGACCAATCCACCCTTTACTTTTTTCTACGATAATTTCTTTGATTTCCGGAAGTTCATTTTTCATGCTTCTCATCAATTCCATTTCTTTTTGGATTTCACTGTCAGTTACTCCCTCTTTGATTGTTGCAATAAAAATATGTCTTATCATTTTTCATCTCTCCTTTTTATTTCTGCCCGACATGAAACATTTTGAAAAATTTATCAATATCCTCTGCATTTTCGTGGTTCATAAATACATTTTCACCCAAGTCCAATTCTTCAATTTTTTTCATTTCTTCATCTGATAGTGAAAAATCAAATATATTAAAGTTTTCTTCCATTCTATTTTTATGAGTCGACTTAGGAATAGCGATTATTCCATTCTGAATTAGAAAACGTAATGCTACTTGCCCGATTGTTTTATTATGCTGTTTTGCAATTTTCATTAAAACTTCATTCTCAAAAATACCTTGACTACCTCTGGCAAATGGTGCCCATGCTTCCAATTTTGTTCCATATCTCTCTAAAAACTTTTTATCATTTTTATGCTGTTGGAAAACATGAGTTTCTAATTGATTTACCATAGGCTTAATTTCACTGAAAGTTGCTAAATCCATAAATCTGTCGAGGTAAAAATTAGACACTCCTATTGCCCTTACTTTTCCTAATTTATATGCTTCCTCTAAGGCTTTCCATGTTCCGTAATAGTCATTGAACGCCTGATGAATAAGAACTAAATCAATGTATTCTATCTGTAATTTTTTCAAAGACTCATGAAGCGAAGCCTTTGCCTTTTCATATCCAGCATTTTCAATCCAAATCTTTGTTGTAATAAATAATTCTTCTCTAGGTACACCACATTTTATGATTGCATTACCAACACCTTCTTCATTGTAATATGCTTGTGCTGTATCAATCAGTCTATATCCAGTTTTAATTGCTTCCAAAACGCAACGCTCTGTTTCCTCATTGCTCATTGTGAATGTTCCATATCCAAGTGCAGGCATTTTTACGCCATTGCTTAAAGTGATAAACTCCATTTTTTTCAACTCCTTTTCATTTACGCATTCTGTAATTCATGCCGTAAAAAATCTATTTCCTGTAATTGATTTTCTTTTACATGAATTTCTTCAAGAATTTTTCTACGTTTTTCGCTTACTATCTGTATTCGTTTTTCTTTTGTTGAAGTGCCTAAATGTGAAAGTCTAATATATAATTCAATTTTTGCATTTGTGAACCCCAAATCATTAAGGATTGTATTGTATTTTTCACCCCTCATGTAAAGGTTCAATTTTCCACCCCTTTCAAAGAAAATAGGTGCACCAAGATAGCGGGTTATCTTGTTACACCTATATTTTAAAGTTCATTCATTGATATGTCTAATGCTTATGTTGGATTAACAGAAATACAAATATTGAATTTCTATTTTAATTATGTTTATAGCGGTCTTTTATAAAACTGATAAAGGTATTTGTTGCCTTAGAATATGATTGACGGTCTTTCCATGCAAGTACAGAAGTTAATTCAAGTTTAGGTTCAAAAGGAATAAACTTCATGTCATCATAATAATTATCTAACTTCACACAGATAACTGCTCCTTTTTTCTCTTTGGCAACAATTACAGCATTATACAATAGATTATAATTTGCACATGATTCCATTTCTTTCGCAAAATCCCCTGACCAACTTGCCAACTCATGATGAACTGGCGTATCAAGGTGTATTGTTATAACCTTTGTGCCTACTAATTCACCAGGGTAGATTACCTGTTTCTTAGAAAGGGGATTATCTTTATGAATGAGAACGCCCCATTGTTCTTTTGTCCTCATACGGATAAAATCATACTTTACGACATTCACTGGTTCTAATAACAAGCCCAAGTCTAAAGTACCTTGTTCCATACGTTCCTTAATATTTTCGTTGTTTCCGCTATATAACTCAAATTGTACGAAAGGGTATATGTTTTGAAAATCAGTGATAAGTTTTGCGATTTCTTGTGCACTTCTCATTTCTCCACAGCCAATTGCAATGTTTCCTGATAATACATCAGTATCTTGTTTTAATTCCGCCTGTGCCTTATCTGCCAAATTCACGATTTCCTGTGCTCTACGGCGAAATAATAAGCCGTCATTTGTTAAGTATATACTATGATTACTCCTTTGAAACAATTTGACACCCAATTCTTCCTCTAGCTGCATAAGCTGCCTTGAAAGCGTAGGCTGTGTGATATGAAGAAGTTGTGAAGCTCTTGTTATATTTTCTTCTCTTGCAACCATTAAAAAATAATTTAAAACTCTAATATCCATTTCCCCACCTGCTTTTTGTTTCATTATAGAATAATAGAAATACATTTACAACATTTCTCTTATACCTATATTCATTTGCAAGCAGGTAAATACAGGTTATTCCTTAATATCCTTTTGTTTAGGAAACTCCACATTCCCATTTTGAAATTATTTTATCACTAATCCTCAATTAATCAGTCAGTTGTTTTGAGATGATTTTTCTCTGTCATCATAAATATACTATTTCTCCAATATTTTCATTTTATACCACATGATTATAATTTTAACTCATTCTATAAAATAATAAACACTTCATAGCATACTAATAAAATAAAAAGTTAGCAGTTTGTCATGATCTTAATTATTTCTTTATCTGTTTCTTTCATTCCTTCTTTACCAAGACGAGCAACATTACGAATCGTATTCTCTACACCTTTAACAACGATTCCATCACCGTCTTTGAATTCTTGACCATCTAAATACATCTTATATCCAAGAATACCAGCATCCACACTAGCTGCAATTTTTGCCGCACAAGAAGATTTTGCACCATCACAAATAATTCCTGAAGTTATTGCTAGTGAATTTACAATTGTGTGAGCAATGCATTCATAATCAGCACCATATAAATAAGCAATTCCACATCCAGCTGCACATCCGGCACTAACAGCCCCACAATAAGCAGATAAACGACCAATTCCATTTTTTTGATGAATCGCAATCAAATTTCCTAGTACTAAAGCACGGTATAACTTCTCATCATTAACATTTAGCTCTTTTGCATATTCAATGATTGGTAAAGAAACGGTCATTCCTTGATTGCCGCTTCCAGAGTTAATAACAACTGGCAATTCACACCCTGACATTCGTGCATCACTTCCTGCAGCGGCAAATGCCTTTGCACGAGTAATAATATCCTGTCCTGAATTTAATAAAACACTACCAATATTGGCGCCATAATTATTAGTTAATCCTTCTTTTGCAATGGCACTATTATAAGCAATTTGTCTTGAAATAATCTCTTTGACATCATTTAGATCAACAATATTGGCAAATTCCAAAATATCCTTAACGTTTAGGCTACAACGATCAATTACCATTTCATTATTACAAATTTTATTTTCTTTAGAGAATAAAACTCTATGATTTTTTTCAATTGATATAATATTAGTGTGTTGATCAACAATTCTGACCATGGCATAATTATCATCATCAAATAAAGTAATTTTAATATCTAAGATATGCTCCGTTTCTAATGGTCTTACTATAATACAATTATGCTCTAAATAATCTTTTATTTCCTTGATTTGATCTTTTTTTACATCAGCAATTACTTCCAATACCTTGTTCGCATTGCCAGCAATTATCCCTGCTGCTACTGCTGCTTCAATCCCTTTTAATCCGTTTGTATTAGGTACAATTACACTCTTAACATTTTTTATAATATTACCACTTATTTCAACTAGACAGCGTGTTGGAGTAGTTCCTAAAATATCACGGGCCTTACTAGCACAATAAGAAAGAGCAATTGGCTCTGTACACCCCATCGCCGGTACTAATTCCTCTTTTAAGATTTGTACATATGTCTGATATTTTATTTCATCAAGTGCCATTTTTATGCCTCCTTCTATTGTAATTATAATCTTATCGTCTTTTTTTACTTTTTACAATAAACGTTTATAAAAATTACTCGATTTTATAGTTGTATACATGTATTTATACATGTTACAATGTAGAAAATAATTAAAAGGAGATTAATAATTACAATGAACTTAATTATACCTGAAAACTACGATCCAGTTTTGGATCTTCGTCAAACCCAGGAAGCAATTAAATATATTCGTGATACTTTCCAAAAAGAGATTGGACGCGCTCTACATTTATCAAGAATATCTGCTCCGCTATTCGTTCAAAAAAGTAGTGGTTTAAATGATAACTTAAATGGTTTCGAATCACCTGTCTCATTTACTATTAATGAAATACCTGGAGAACAAATTGAAGTAGTTCATTCACTAGCTAAATGGAAAAGAATGGCACTTAAAAAATACGGTTTTAAAATGCATGAAGGTTTATATACAAATATGAACGCCATTAGAAAAGATGAAGAAGTTGATAATTTACATTCTTATTACGTAGATCAATGGGATTGGGAAAAAGTGATCGCTAAAGAAGAACGTACTGAAGAAACTTTAAAACGTCATGTTAAAAAGATTTTTAAAGTAATCAAACATATGGAACATGAGGTATGGTATAAATATCCACATGCTGTAAACCGCCTTCATGATAAAATTCATTTCTTTACATCTCAAGAATTAGAAGATCGTTACCCCGATTTAACTCCTAACGAAAGAGAAACAGCGATTTGTAAAGAATTAGGATGTGTTTTTGTAATGGGCGTAGGCTGTAAATTAAAAAGTGGAATTAAACATGATGGTCGGGCTCCTGACTATGATGATTGGAATTTAAATGGGGATATTTTATTCTGGTTTGAACCATTACAATGTGCATTAGAAATTTCTTCAATGGGAATTAGAGTCGATGAAGATACACTTGTAAAACAATTAAAAGCTGAAAATTGTTTAGATCGTCTTAAACTCCCTTATCATAGTCAAATCGTTAACAAAGAATTACCATACACAATTGGTGGTGGAATCGGGCAATCAAGACTATGTATGTTATTATTGAAAAAAGTTCATGTTGGAGAAGTTCAGGCAAGTATTTGGCCACAAGAAATGATTGATGAATGTACTAAACACAATATTAATTTACTATAAAAAACATTGGAAGATACTCCAATGTTTTTTAATTATGACGATAATAGTCACATAGGTATTCTTTTGCAGCAGCTTTACCAATTGATTTATCTACATCATTTCCAGTTAAATATATAATTGCATCATGCCATTCTTTCATACTATAATCATCAACATTTAAAGACAGAATTGCAGAATACAATACATCTTTACCAACATACCTTAAATCAGAAATAATCATACAATTTGTAATATTTCTTAATTGACCTAATAACTCTTCTTTTTCCACTTCTGTACCCCTCAATATCTTATTAAATATATATTATTTACCACATAACACGTATTATGTGGTAAACTACTATAAAAAATAAACACTGCAAAAACAACCTTAAAAAATTAAAAATTTGAGGTTCTTTTAAGTGTGAATAAATTTTTAAAAATATTAAAAAATATATATTTTAGAAAAAAAGAAAATAATTGTCCGAGATTCCCATAAAAATGCTGTTAATAATATTTCAAATTCCTTGTTAAAATTAACTTAATGATGTAAAATGATATTCAGAAGAATAGTTCTTGTTAATCAAATACCACATAATACGTGTTATGTGGTATTTGATTTTTATTTTAATTATTTTTTCGGTTAGAAAATACTAGATCCATCTGATCAAAATATCTTTTAAATTCACGACCACTTGACATTGTATAAATACGAGTAGTGTCCATACTTGAATGTCCTAATAAATCTGCTAAACGTGCAATATCTTTTTTTAAATTATAGTAAGTAACCGCAAAAAGATGACGTAAATTATGAGGATAAACTTTACTGCGCTCAACCTTAGCATCATCACACAAATCTTTCATCGCTTTCCAAATATTACTGCGATCTAACGGTCTTCCGCTTCTGGTTACAAATATTGCCCCATTTTCAATTTTATTTTTATGACAATATTTTAATAAGATTCTTTTTAGATCATCACTAAAAAAAATTTCTCTTACTTTTCCTTTATTATATATTTGCGCATACCCATCCTTAAGTGCTTGGACTGTAATGTATCGATGTTCGCTAACACGTATTCCAGTTGAGCAAATTGCTTGCAGTAAAACATATAGACGCTCGTTTTTTTGCTTTCGAGCAGCATTAACTAATCGTTTATATTCATCTTTTGATAGTTCTTTGCTTTCTTCTAAAAAAACTCTTTTTTGAATTTTTAGTTCTTTGATTTTACATTCTAGCCAACCATTATATTCAAAAAACTGATTTAATGCTGCAAGCATACTATTTATGCTAGTAGGCTTATATGATTTCATTAATTCTTCTTTATATAATTTAACTAATTCCTTAGTAACTTCCTTTTTATCCGCATATTGATAAAATTTTTCAATATCCCGTATATATTTAGTTATTGTTGCTAAACTTTTTTCTTCATCAATTAGATGATTTTTGTAATTAACGATTAATTTTTGATTTATTTCTCTTTTATTCATCTATAATAATCTCCTTAATCTCAATAATCTAATATAAAATAATAACATATACATCTCATATTATTAAATAAATCATATATATTATTGGATTTTTTACGAAAAATAAACAAACAAAAAGAAGAAGTAATTTATCTTTACATCTTCTTTATTCAAACATCTTTTTTTTACTTATATACCAGTCAACTACCTCTAATACACCATGTTCCTCATTAGAGGAAATTGTGTAATCCGCAATTTTCTTAATTGCTTCTTTTGCATTTGCCATGGCAAAACCATATGTAGCCTGCTCAAGCATCTCTAAATCATTACCACTATCCCCAAATGCCATTGTTTCGGCATCACTAATTTTCCAACGTTCCATTAACAGGTTAATTCCATGTGCTTTATTAATCCCAGGGATAATCAAATCAATTCCAAAATGTCCACAATCAACTGGTGTCATAATATGTCCGATCTTCTCTTTCAATTCTGTTAAAATCGTTTCAAAATTATCTTTTGAACAATGCAGATATATCTTAAAAATAGTATCATCAAAATCATCAAAGTTATCTACTTTAGCAAGACGATGATAGTAAAAGTTCATTGTATTATAAAAATCTTCATCTATGTATTTACTAATATAAGCACTTTTTCGACCACAGACAATTTTTTCTACTTCAGGATATTGATTAACTACCTTTAAAACTGTCTGAATATCCTCTTTTGCAAGTTTTGCAACAAAAACATCTTTTCCTTGATCAACGATATAAGCTCCGTTTTCAGCAATGAAAGCCAACTCGTTATGAATATCTGGAAAAAAAGATCTTAGTTGATAATATTGATTCCCACTAGCAACTACAAAATGAATTCCCTTTTCCTTCATAAATTCGTATTGCCTCGTAAATCGTTCTTGATCATATTCATTATTATTTGTTAAAAAAGTTCCATCCATATCTACTGCTATTAATTTTACATTCATATTTACATCCTTTCCATCTTTCGTTATAATGTGACGTATCTTTATATAACTTAGTATATATTGTTTATAAAAAGATTGTAGATTATTTCATAAAATGAAAAAATGACTGGAAACCAGTCATTTTCTACTATTTATTTAATTCGATTTTAGCAAGTTCTTTAGCTAAACCAATATAAGAAGCCGGTGTCATATCAACTAAAGTTTGACGATCTTGATCTGATAAGATATCCAGACTTTCAGCAAATTTTAGAATATCCTCTTTAGAAATACTTTTACCTCTTGTTAAAGCTTTTAAAGTATCATAAGCATCAGGTACTCCATACTTTCTTAACATTGTTTGAATTGGTTCTGCTAATACTTCCCATTTTTCATTTAAGTCACTAGCTAGTTTGTCTTTATTAACTACACACTTAGCCAACCCATTCATCGTTTCATTGATGGCTTGTAAAGAATACCCAAATGCTAAACCTAAATTTCTTTGACTTGAAGAGTCTGATAAGTCTCTTTGCATTCTTGACTTAGGAAGTTTATTAGATAAAGCAATACAGATATTATTAGACATATCAATATTAGCTTCACTGTTTTCAAAGCGAATAGGATTTACTTTATGTGGCATAGTACTGCTTCCAACTTCACCTTTAACTGGAATTTGTTTAAAGTATTCCATTGAAATATACAGCCACATATCAACATCAAAATCGACTAATACATTATTGAAATGACGAATACCATCCAAAATATGACAAGTATAATCATGACTTTCAATTTGAGTAGTCAATGGGTTAAATGTTAAACCTAAGTACTCTTCAACAAATTTTTTTGCTAAAACTTGCCAATCTTCATTAGGGAAAGCCGTTAAAATAGCACTATAGTTACCTGTTGCACCATTGAACTTAGCTTTGATTTTAACTGCTTCAACATTTTCAATACTAGACAAAAAACGATAAGCATAAACTTTAAATTCTTTACCAATTGTTGTTGGTGTTGCAGGTTGTCCATGAGTATGCGCCAACATAGCATCATTACTATGTTCTTCAGCCCATTTATCAATGATAGCTGCAAATTCTTTAGCTTTTGGTAACCATACATCTTTTAATCCATATTTTAGCATGCAAGCATATGAAGTATTATTAATATCTTCAGATGTACAACCAATGTGAACAAAGCTTTGTAAATATCCAAATCCTAAAGCATCAACTTTTTCATCAATAAAATACTCCACTGCTTTAACATCATGGCGTGTTGTATTTTCAATTTCTTTAATTCGAGCAAAAGAGTCGTAATTAAACTCACTTGAAATAGTAGTAAGTTTATCCATATCTTGTAAATCAAATTTAGCTAAAACGTCACTTTCAACATTTTCAATTAAGAACTTTAGCCATTGAATCTCAACGAAAACTCTATATTTAACTAATGCATATTCAGAGAAATATTCTCCTAAAGCATCTTTAACACCTGAATAGCGACCATCTAATGGACACAGGGTTAGACATTCAAATTCTTGTTTTTCCATTCTATTTTCCACCTTTAAAATAATCTACACCAGCTTCGAATAATTTTTGGTCCATTTCACCATAAACATTTTTAAAGCGGTTTTCACCTTGACGCTCACTATGTCCCATCTTACCAATAACACGTCCATCTAGAGAAACAATTCCTTCAATCGCATACATTGAACCATTAGGGTTGTATGGTGTTTGCATTGTTACCTTACGATTAGGATCAACATATTGTGAGAACACTTGTCCATTTTCAAACAATTCTTCAATCACTTCCTCAGGAGCTACAAAACGCCCTTCTCCATGACTTACTGGAATTGTATGAATATCATCAACATTGACATATTTTAACCATGGTGATTTAACACTTCCAATACGCGTATCAACCATCTGAGAAACATGGCGACCAATTGTATTGAATGTTAATGTTGGATCATCTTTAGACATTTCTTGAATTTTACCATATGGTAATAATCCTAATTTAACTAATGCTTGGAATCCATTACAAATTCCGATCATTAAACCATCACGATTATCTAATAAATCCGTAATTGCTGCTTTTAAACGTGGATTCTTCAATACTGTGGCAATAAATTTACCAGAACCTTCAGGTTCATCGCCAGCACTAAAACCACCTGGTAACATTACAATATTAGCTTGTTTAATGGCAACTTCTAATTCATCAATTGAATCTTTAAGCATTTGTTCAGTCTTATTTCTAATTAAAACTAATTGAACTTTAGCTCCCGCTTTTTCAAAAGCACGTTTTGAATCATATTCGCAGTTAGTTCCTGGGAATACTGGAATAACAACTAGAGGTGTTTCTACTGTTACTTTTGGTTTAAGATCTGATCTTGTTTTACAAGCTGCCACTTTGATTTTACTAGTAGGTGCTTTTTCTCTTGTTGGATATACTTTTTCTAGAGGCGCTTTATTAATTGCATAAGCTTCATCTAATGAAATTGTTTCACCACCATAAGATAATAATTCACTATCATTAGTAGTTCCAACAATACGATAATTATCAAAGATACTTAAATCTTTTTCAGATTTAACCTCAATAATAATATTACCATAATCACGCACTATGTAGCTTTCAAGACTATTTTCATTATTAAAAGCTACTCCAACACCATTACCAAAAGCCATTTTACTAACGGCTTCAATAACACCACCATCTTTAACAGTATAAGCACTATAGATTTTCTTATCTTTCATTAATTCCATAATCGCATCGTATTGTTTTTGAAGATGATTAAAATCAAATATATGATATTGATCTTTATTAATAATAATTTCAGCTAAAACATGACCAGTTTCTTTAATTTCAGGTGTCATGATATCATTAACATCTCCACTTGTAATAGCAAAAGAAACTAGAGTTGGTGGTACATGTAAATCTTCAAAAGATCCTGACATACTGTCTTTTCCACCAATTGAAGCTAATTTTAACGCACTTTGAACACGGTATGCCCCTAATAAAGCAGCCGTTGGTTTTCCCCAAGTAATTGGGTTGTCTAGAAGTTTCTCAAAGTATTCCTGGAATGAAAATCTAATTGTATGATAATTTCCACCCATAGCCACAATCTTCGCTACCGATTCAACAATTGCATACATTGCTCCGTGATATGGTGACCATTTTGAAATCAATGGATTATAACCATAAGTCATAACTGAAGCTGTTGTTGTCTCTTTTCCTAACACTGGAATCAATGCTGCCATTCCTTCAGTTTCAGTATGATATTTAATTCCACCAAATGGTGATAATACTGTTCCATTACCAATTGAAGAGTCAAATCTTTCAATTAACCCTTTTTGTGAAGCAACACTTAATTTTGATAAAGTTTCTTTCACAGTTTCAACAAAACTAGTTTGTGACTGTTTATCAAAAGGTGTCTTTTCAAAATCTGGTAAAGTGATCTTAACATTTTGATAACGTTTAGCGCCTGCAGCATCAAGAAAATCACGAGAAATATTAACAATATCTTCACCCATATGTTTCATTACTAATCTGTTTTGATCAGTAACCACTGCAACTTGAACTACTTCTAGGTTTTCTTTAGCACACTCAGCTTTAATGAAATCCGCATCTTTTTCATCAATTACAATAGCCATTCGTTCTTGTGATTCAGAAATAGCTAACTCTGTTCCTGTTAACCCTTCATATTTTTTCAAGACTGCATCTAAATCGATTACTAATCCTGGAGCTAATTCACCAACGGCAACACAAACACCACCAGCTCCAAAGTCATTACAACGAACCACTTTTTCACTAACTTCTTTATTTCTAAATAAACGTTGAATTTTTCTTTCTTCAACCGGGTTTCCTTTTTGAACTTCAGCCCCAGCTGTTTCAATTGATTTAACATCGTGAGATTTAGAAGAACCTGTCGCTCCTCCAATACCATCACGTCCAGTACGACCACCAATCAATAAAACTATATGATCTTTTAAAGGTTCTAGACGTTTTACTTGTTCTTTTGGTGCCGCTGCAACAACTGCTCCTAATTCCATTCTTTTAGCTACATATCCGTCATCATAAATTTCATGAACATAACCTGTAGTTAACCCAATTTGGTTACCATAAGAAGAAAAACCATGGGCAGATTCTTGACACAATTTACGTTGAGGTAACTTACCAGCCATTGTTTCTGCTAATGATTTACGAGGATCTCCAGCCCCTGTAATCCGCATACTTTGATATACATAAGCGCGACCAGATAACGGATCCCGGATTGCTCCACCTAAACAAGTAGCAGCTCCACCAAATGGCTCAATTTCAGTTGGATGGTTATGTGTTTCATTTTTAAACATTAATAACCATTGCTCATCACCATCAGTTGTATGTACCGTAATCTCAACTGAGCAGGCATTAATTTCTTCAGATACTTCCAAATCATCTAAATAACCAGTTTTACGTAACTCTTTCATTGAGATTGTGGCTAAATCCATCAATGTTAAAGGTCGTTTTGTATCAATACCATAAACTAAATGACGACTAGTTTTATAATCCTCAATATCCTTTTCTAAGATCTCTTTAAAAGCTCCATTTTCAATATCTAAATCTGTAATAACTGTTGCAAATGTTGTATGCCGGCAGTGATCAGACCAATAAGTATCTAATACTTTTAATTCAGCTTCAGTAGGATCTCTTTTTTCTTCATTTTTAAAATAATCTTGAGTTACTTTTAAATCTTCATAGTTCATAGCCATACCATTGTCAGTTAAGAACTTTTCAAGATCGGTTTTATCTAATTCATTAAACCCATTAATTGTAGGCACCGGTTTAATTTCTGGAGCAACATCATTTAAATCAGCTGGTTTTTCTAAACTAGCAAGACGCTGATCAACAGGATTAATCAAGAAGCTTTGAATCTTCGTCAAAATTTCATCTTTATCGCCTTTAAAAGTAATGGCAAATACCCGTGCACATTTAACTTTAGCACTACTATTCCCTGTTAAAATAGCAAAGCATTGTTCACATGAATCTGCTCTTTGATCATATTGACCAGGTAAAAATTCGATTGCAAAAACTACTTCTTGATTATTAGTAGGAAATTCTTCTTGATAAACATCGTCGACCATTGGTTCAGCCAAGATAGTGTTGATTCCTTGTTTTAAAATGCCATCACTAACTCCTTGAACATCATAACGGTTGATAATTCTTAAGGTATCAATTTCTAACCCTAATTGTTCAATTAAATTATGTTTAATTTCGTTTGCTTCTGTTGCATACGCTGTTCTTTTTTCAACGTAAATACGCTTTACATCACTCATTTTCATCCCCCTATCTAAGTCCGATATCACTTCGGTAATATTTGCCTTCAAAATCAATCTTTTTTGCTACCGCATAAACTTTTTCACGAACCTCATCTAATGAAACTCCTGTAGCACAAATATTTAAGACCCGACCACCATTAGTAACTAATTTTCCATCTTTGATTGCTGTCCCCGCATGGAAAACAACACAGTCATCACAGTCATCAATATTCTCTATTTCAATTCCTTTTTGATAATTACCTGGATATCCTCCACTTGAAAGAACTAAACAAGCAACGTGTTGATCATTCCATTTAACTTCAACATCTTTTAAAGTTTTTGTAGCACAACCAACCATGATATCATATAGATCACTATCTAAGCGAAGCATAATTGATTGTGTTTCAGGATCACCAAAACGAACATTAAATTCTAATACTTTCGCTTTACCATCTTCAATCATTAAACCAATAAATACAACACCGCGATAGTCCATATTATCATCTTTTAATCCTTGCATAAAAGGATCAAGAATATCTCTTTTAATTACCTCATCCATACCTTCTGGCATAAATGGATTTGGTGAAACAGTTCCCATACCACCAGTATTAGGACCCTTATTCCCATCAAAAATTTGTTTATGATCTTTAGCACTTACCATTGGAACAATTGTTTCTCCATCTGTAAAACAAAGAAGTGAACATTCAAATCCGGTTAAAAATTCTTCTAAAACAACTTTACTTCCTGCTCCATCAAGACTTCCGTCAATCATCATTTCTTTTAAAGTTACAGTAGCATCTTCATGGTTGTCAACAATAACGACTCCTTTTCCTGCTGCTAAACCATCAGCCTTAATAACTAACGGATAATCAAATTCGCTAATTGCTTTAACGGCTTCATCATAACTATTAACTTCTTTATATTTAGCAGTTGGAATACTGTGTCTAATCATAAAGTCTTTTGAAAAAGCTTTACTACCTTCCAATGTAGCTGCATGTTTAGTTGGCCCAAAAGCCATTAACCCGGCTGCCTCTAAATCATTTGCTAGACCATTACAAAGTGGTACCTCTGGTCCTATAACAGTTAAATCAATTTGATGTTCTTTAGCAAAATTAACGATCATTTCATTATCTTCAACCTTACCATCAATACACTCACCAATTTTAGCAATTCCCGGATTCCCTGGAATCGCATAGATTTTATCTACCTTACTGCTTTGATTCAATTTATACGCAATGGCGTGTTCACGACCACCACTACCAATTACAAGTACTTTCATATATTCTAGGCCTTTCTATTAATGTCTAAAATGTCTGTATCCAGTAAATACCATTGGGATACCTTTCTCATTACAGAAATCAATTGAATCTTGATCTCGAACCGATCCCCCTGGTTGGACGATTGCTCCAATTCCAGCTTTATATGCTACCTCAGCACAATCGCTAAATGGGAAAAAGGCATCACTAGCAAGAACTGCACCTTTAAAATCTTTATCTTTATTATTGATAATCGCATTTTCTAAAGCCCAGATTCTTGATGTTTGTCCACCACCAACAGCCAATGTAACACCATCTTTAACGATACAAATAGCATTTGACTTTACAAATTTAACGACCCGCATACCAAATTCCATATCTTTAAGTTGAGCTTCTGTAGGTTTGGCAGTTGTTACACAATTCATTTCTTTAATCATTTCAGTATTGATATCTTGAACTAAAACTTTACCCTCTAAATATTTAATATCATATTTAGCTTCACGCGCATATAGATTTTTAAGTTTTAAGATTCGTAAATTTTTCTTTTTCTTCAATACTTCTAAAGCATCATCATCAAAGTCAGGTGCAGCTACGATTTCTAAGAAGATCTTATGCATTTCTTCAGCCGTTTTTTTATCGATTTTATAATTTACTGCTACAATTCCGCCAAAAATACTTTGAGGATCAGCCTCATAAGCTTTCATATAAGAATCATAACCATCTTTGCCAATCGCTACCCCACAAGGAGTTGAATGTTTAATCGCAGCTGTAACAATTTGATCTTTAAATTCACGTACTACGGCAATAGCACCATATAAATCATTAACATTGTTGAAAGAAATTTCTTTACCGTGTAATTGTTCATAATCCAATAAAGTTTCTTGCACAAATGGATCAACATAGCCGTTAGCTCTTTGTTGAGAATTTTCACCATAACGCAAATGTTCCGTTTTCTTTAAGGAAATGTTTAAAGTATCTGGGAAATCATCCCCTACAACACCTGCAAAATAACGAGAAATCATCGCATCATAAGCGCCAGTAGTTGAAAATGCTTTATATGCAAGATTTAATCTAAAATCAAAATCATCAGTTTTATCTTTGATTGCAGTTAAGACGTTATCATAATCAGCAGGATCGGTAACGATTAAAACATCTTTAAAATTCTTTGCTGCTGAACGAATCATCGATGGTCCCCCAATATCGATATTTTCAATCATATCTTCCATCGGTTTACCAGCTTTTAACGCTTTTTCAAATTCATATAAATTAACACAAACCACATCAATTGGTTGGATGTCCATTTTTTTAACTGTGTCAACGTGTTCTTGAAGATCACGACGGAATAATAATCCACCATGAACTTTTGGATGTAAAGTTTTAACTCGACCATCTAAGATTTCAGGAAATCCGGTTACATCATCAATTGCAATACATGGTACATTTTCTGCTTGTAATTTAGCCATCGTTCCCCCAGTGGAAACAATTTCAAAACCTAAATCTACTAGGCCTTTACAAAAATCAACGATACCATCTTTATTAGTAACACTAACTAATGCTCTTTTCATTTTAAATCACCTTAGCCCTTTCATTTTCAACAATAATTTTACCATCACAAAATAAAGCAACTGCTTTAGGTAAAATGCGATGTTCAATTTCTAATACCCGTGCTTGGATATCTTCAGCATTATCTAAATCATCAATATTGCACGCCTCTTGAAGAATAATCGGTCCTCCGTCAACCTCACTACTAACAAAATGAACTGTTGCACCAGTCACTTTTACCCCTCGCGCTAAAACTTTTTCATGAACATGCATTCCATAATGCCCTGGTCCACAAAATGATGGAATCAATGAAGGATGAATATTAATAATTTTATTAGGATAAGCATCAATCAATACATCCGTAAGGATCGCTAAATATCCCGCTAAAACAACTAGACCAACATTGCGTTCTTTTAACATTTTAACAATTAATTCATCATCTTTACGCACTACAGCAGTTTCAATTCCTGCCTGTCTTGCACGTTCAAGTCCATATGCATTCTTACGATTAGAAATAACGATTGCAATTTCACCATTGATGCTGTTATTTTTAACAGCATCAATGACCGATTGCAAGTCTGTTCCTCCCCCAGAAACAAAGACAGCAATTTTTAGCATAATTGCACTCCTTTGTCACCTGCTTCAATACTTCCAATAATATAACATTCATCACCTGCTGCTTTAATTGCCGCCATACTAGTTTCAATATCAGCTGGATCTAACGCAATGACCATACCTAATCCCATGTTAAATGTGTTATACATCATTTCCTCTGCAATATCACCTTTTTTAGCAATCAGATCAAAAATTGCGGGTACTTTATAGCTATCTTTTTTAATAACTGCTTTTACTCCATCGGGTAACATTCTTGGGATATTTTCATCAAAACCACCACCAGTTATATGAGAGCAGCCTTTTATTCTTACCCCAGCATCTTTAACATTTTTTAATGCTTTTACATAAATTCTAGTTGGTGCAATTAGGGCTTCGCCTAATGTTTTTCCAAGTTCATCATAATATGTATCTAAGGTTTCTTTATTCATCTCAAATACGTTTCGAACTAATGAGAATCCATTACTATGAACTCCACTTGAAGCAATTCCCACTAAAACATCACCTGGTTTAATGTTTTCACCATTAATAATATCTTTTTTATCAACCACCCCGACTGCAAAACCAGCTAGATCATAGTCGTCTTCAGGCATTAATCCAGGATGTTCCGCTGTTTCACCACCAACTAAAGCACAACCAGATTGTTTACAGCCTTCAGCAACCCCACTTACGATCGTCGCAATTTTTTCCGGATAGTTTTTTCCACACGCAATATAATCAAGGAAGAACAATGGTTCTCCACCTGAACAGGCAATATCATTAACACACATTGCAACTGCATCAATACCAATTGTATCATGTTTATCCATTACAAAAGCAAGTTTTACTTTTGTTCCGCATCCATCAGTTCCTGATAAAAGAACAGGTTCATCCATATCTTTGATTGCACTTAAATCAAATGCTCCTGCAAAACCACCAAGACCACCTAAAACCTCCGGACGCATTGTTTCCTTAACGTGTTTTTTCATTAATTCAACTGATTTGTATCCTGCTTCAATATCTACTCCAGCCTTTTTGTAATCCATTTTTTAATCTCCTTTATTATTTTTGCATTCTTGCTAATACTGCTTTATAAGTTTCGATTAAATCACCAATATCTTGTCTAAATACATCTTTATCGTATTTTTGATTAGTTTCAACATCCCATAAACGACAAGAATCTGGAGAAATTTCATCAGCTAACAAGATTTGACCATCAGGTGTTTTCCCAAATTCAATTTTAAAATCAACTAATTTTAAATTTAAGCTTAAGAAAAATTCCTTTAATAATTCATTTATTTTTAATGTTTCTTGTTTAATAAAATTATATTCTTCTCTTGTACATAGTTTTAAGGCAACTGCGTGATCTTCATTAATCAATGGATCACCATAATCATCATTTTTATAACTTAATTCAAAAATTGGTTCGTCTAAAACGATTCCTTCAGGAGCTCCTAATCTTTTACAAAAAGACCCTGTTGTAATATTTCTAATAATTACTTCTAATGGGAAGATATCAACTTTTTTTACTAAAATATCTCGTTCATTTAATTTCTTGATCATATGAGTTTTAATTCCTGCTTCTTCTAACATATCAAAGATAATGCAAGAAATTGTATTGTTTAAAACTCCCTTACCTTCAAACTGATCATGTTTTACACCATTTCCAGCAGTTGCGTCATCTTTATAATGAATCAAATATTCATCTTCTTTATCTGTTTTGTAAACTTGTTTTGCTTTTCCTTCATATAATAATTCTGCCATTTTGATTTCTCCTCTTATCTTTTATTTATATTTTGCAATAACTTCTTCATTAGCACTCATTGCTTGCTTTTCCATATCTTTACGATATGCTAATAACTTTTCTTTAATCTTATCATGTTTGATTGCCATGATTTGTAACGCCAAATATGCAGCGTTCTTGCTCCCGTTAATTGCCACAGTAGCCACAGGAATTCCTGAAGGCATTTGAACGATTGATAGTAACGCATCCATACCATCTAATGTAGCCCCGCTAATTGGTACCCCGATAACTGGCAATACTGTTTGAGAAGCGACAACTCCAGGTAAAGCTGCTGCCATTCCAGCCGCTGTAATAATTACTTCGGTTCCATCAGTTTCTGTTTCTTTAATAAATGTACTTAATCCTAAATGTGCCCGATGAGCTGAAAGACATCTTACATTTACTTCAACACCATAGTCTTTCAAAATTCCAATTGCTGGTTCAACCTTACTTAAATCGCTTGTAGAACCCATAATAATTGCTACTTTCATAATTTCTTCCTTTCTTTTTAAACCACTAAAAGTGACAATGAGTCACTTTTAGAATAAGCCTACTATCTTACCATCTTTATCAATGTCCATATTAACCGCTGCCGGACGTTTTGGTAATCCTGGCATTCTCATAATACTTCCAGAGATAGCTACTAAAAATCCTGCTCCAGCAGATGGGATAAGATCATTAATCTTAATCGTAAATCCCCTAGGGCGACCAAGCAGCGTCGGTTGATCAGATAAAGAGTATTGGGTCTTAGCTACACAAATTGGTAAATCAGCTAATCCTTGTGCTTCGTACTTTTTCATCTTTGTTAATACTTTTTTATCAAACGCTACTCCGTCAGCACCATAGATTTCTTTCGCGATAGTTTCAATTTTTTCTTTGATTGATAAATTTAAATCATATAATGGTTGATAATTAGCTTCTTTAGTATCTAAGATTTCTAATAGTTTTTCAGCAAGCTCGATTCCCCCATCAGCACCTTTTTCCCATACTTTAGAAATAGCTACATCAACACCCATTTTATTACATGTATCTTTTAATAATTGCAACTCTGCTTCACTATCAGTTGGAAAAGCATTGATTGCTACCACCGAAGGCAGGTTATATTTCGCAATATTTTCAATATGTTTTTCTAAATTTTTAATTCCTTTTGCTAAAGCTTCAAGATTTTCTGTGCCTAACTCTTTTTTATCAACACCACCATGCATTTTTAGCGCTCTAACAGTTGCAACGATCACAACTGCTTGAGGATCAAGATTAGCTTGACGACATTTTATATCTAAGAATTTTTCTGCTCCTAAATCAGCACCAAATCCTGCTTCTGTAATTGCATAATCACCTAATTTAATAGCTAATTTAGTTGCCATCACTGAGTTACATCCATGAGCAATATTAGCAAACGGTCCCCCATGAACAAAGACCGGCGTATGATCTAATGTTTGTACTAAGTTTGGTTTAATTGCGTCTTTTAATAATAAAGTAACTGCACCAGTTGCTTCAATATCATTTACTGTGACTGGATTTCCAGCATAGTCATAAGCAACGATCATTTTACCTGCTCGTTCTTTTAAATCTTCAAGGCTCGTTGCCAAACATAAAATTGCCATTACTTCACTAGCGACAGTAATATCAAAACCGTCTTCTCGAGGCATTCCATTGACTTTTCCGCCAAGACCACAGATAGTATTACGTAAAGCGCGATCATTTAAATCAACAACTCTTCTCCAAACAATATTACGTACATCGATATTTAGAGGATTTCCCTGATGAATAGAGTTATCAAGCATTGCCGCAATAAGATTATTAGCAGCAGTGATTGCATGGATATCACCAGTAAAATGTAAATTAATATCTTCCATTGGAACTACTTGTGCATATCCTCCACCGGCAGCTCCACCTTTGATCCCAAAACATGGCCCTAAAGATGGTTCTCTCATTGCCACAACTGATTTTTTTCCTAACTTATTTAAGGCTTGAGACAATCCGATCATCGTTGTCGTCTTACCTTCCCCAGCTGGAGTAGGATTAATTGCAGTAACCAAGATCAATTTTCCATCAGGATTGTTTTCCAGCCGATTAATCGCCTCAAGTGCAATCTTGGCTTTATACTTACCATATAATTCTAAATCATCATCTTCTAAACCAACCTTTTTAGCAATCTCACTAATTGGTTTCATCTTTGCACTTTGTGCAATTTCAACATCAGTTAACATAACGCCACCCTTTCAAATATAATTTTTAAATAAACATTCTAAGGTCACCAATAATCAAAACAAAAATACACCTAATTTATATCATATTTCGGCTTTTTTCTCAACCAGTACAGTTGTTTTAAAACCACTCTTTTCGCCCTCAAAACAAGCAATTTGACCAAAGAATTAAAAAAGAGCCTACACTCGTCCAGACTCTTGCCCAGACGGTCGGCTCTTACATGATTATACTCCCTGTGGTTAATTCCACTTCCGTCAGTCGTATAACTATTTGCATAATATCATTTATTGATTCAAGATTCAAGCATTTACAAAAAAATTGTCGCATTTTAAACTCAACAAAAATAATTGATAATAAAAATAATTACTAACGGAATTATCATTATAAACAACTCTTTGATTAAAATAGCATCATCACGGCTTTCTAACTTATCTTTGATGGTCTGTTCTGTATCAATTTGACGAGTTGGATAACCAACAAAACCACCACAACAAAAAGCTAAAACACCAATAAAAATAAATAAACAGATAATATTTAAAGTACCTTTACTGATACTATTAGCAAAACGGCTTCCCAATAAGCCAACCAAGAAAACAATATAACCACTATAAAGAAAATATACTAATTTGCGCTTCATAATTATCACCTTCTATGTTAATTATAAAGATAATATAATGAGATTACAAATATTATATATATTATTTTATAATAAAAGATGGTTTTATCCCATCTTCTAGTAACTATATTTTTGTATTTTAGTTAGTACTCTCTCTTTTTCATTACCTTCTAAAATTATTGGCTGATAATTATTTCGTCCTTTAACCGAGGTAACTGAACAAGGAATAATTTCGTGACTATCTCCAGTATAAACACCATCAGTGAAATTCATTGTAATTGAGTAAATCATTGAATCTGTATCACTAGGATTGCGATTTCCACCAAAACAAAAGTTTCCTAATGAATAAACGATTTGTTTTCCATTATATTCTTCTGTTCCTTGAACAACATGCGGATGTGAACCCATAACTAAATCCGCACCACTATCTATTGAAAATTTTGCTAACTCACGCTGATCACTATTCGCATAGTATTCCCGCTCAATTCCCCAGTGATAAAAAACGACTACGGCATTAGCTCCCTGGTTATTTTTCAAGTCATTGATTGCTGCTTTAATTGTTGCACGCCCTTTTTCGTTATTCATTGATAAAGACATTGAACGATACCCCAAAAAGCCAATTTTAATTCCTTTAATTTCCTTGACACATGACGTTTCATAGCCAAAATAGCCAATTCCCTTTTCATCAAGTACTTGCTTAGTATCCGTCATCCCTTGTTCATAATAATCTTCTGAATGATTATTGGCAATAGAGACCAGCTCAACACTACCGCTAGTTAAAATATTAACATATTCTTTTGGTCCGCTAAAAGGAAACTGTTTTTCTACATGTGAAGTCGCACTTGTCAATGGGCCTTCAAGATTAACAATTGTAAGGTCATCATTTTCGAAAACATTTTTGACATTCTTAAAAAAATATGTAGCATCATTTCCCTGTTTGGCATACTCTTGATTAAACGATCCATCATAAGCTTGTCCTGCATAATTTCCCAATGTACAATCCCCTGCAAAATTTAATTTAATACTAGTATTGACAGGCTCTTTTTCTTCTGTTTTTTCTTCTTTCTTGACTGTTTCTTCTTTTTTATTCTTTTGATTCGATGATGAGCAGCCAACCACTAAAAGTAACATCATCAAACAAATTAATATTTTCTTCATCTTTGCTGCACTCCTTTGTCCATTAGTATATCATATAATTAGATTCTTTTACATTAGATAAAACTTTGTTATAATACATCTTGGGAAGTGAAAACAATGATAAAAGAAATAAACAATAAAATGGATTATGATCACCTTTTAACTGAAAGTGATCCTAATATTAATTTAGTTAGAGATTACCTAGAAAATGGCGCTCTGTATGGCTTTTATTTAAAAGACGAACCAGTTTCATTCATTGCAGTAGAAATAATTGATGGCGAAGTTGAAATCAAAAATCTCCTTACATTAAGTGAACATCGTGGTCACGGCTATGCCAAAGCATTAATCAAATTTATTGAAGAAACGTACAATTCATATGATACTTTTCTAGTTGGTACTGCAAATTCCAGTCTTGAAAATATCACTTTTTATACACGTTTAGGATATGTTTATAGTCATCGGATTGAAAATTTCTTTATTGACTATTATCCTAATAAGATAATTGAAAACGGAATGCAGGCAACCGATTTAATGTATTTTAAAAAAAGTCGACAAGGCTTAAATTAAGAGCAAAGACATATTTGATATAATTATCTTTAAATAGCCAAGGCAAATAACCAAAATCTATTTAAGAGGGAATCATATCATCTAAACACTTTGCTTTTTTATTTATTATGATGTTTTTAAATCAGTATCTATGTTAGAATATTAATATAAGGCTGGTGAGAAAGATGATTGAACTTCCTGAAGCATATGCAATTGCTGATGACTTGGAAAAAGAAATACTTGGTAAGACTATAATTGATCTCGGGGGTAACTACACTGATCATAAATTTACTTTTTATGAAGGAAATCCTAATTCATACAAGGAATTATTAGTTGGTAAAAAAGTAACAGGTATTATTAAGCGAAATTACTATGTTGAAATAGTAATTGAGAATTACCGTTTAACCTTTCGTGACGGCGCTAATATTCGCTACTACCAAAAACCAACTAAATTAAAAAAAAGCAAATTACTAATTACTTTTGCTGATCAAAGTTTCATCAATGTAACAACATCAATGTATTGTTTTATTGGACTTTTTGATCAAATAACAGGATCAAATAATGAATATTATCAAACAGAATTAACCAGTATTGGTCCTTTAGATCAAGAATTTACTCTTAATTACTTTAAAACATTAATTACTGATGAAACTGAAAAACTCAGTATCAAAGCCTTTTTAGCAACTAAGCAAAGAATTTTAGGGATTGGTAATGGTGTTGCTCAAGATATTATGTTTAATGCCAAACTCTTTCCCAAACGAAGGATTAAGACATTAAATGAACAAGATATAAAAAATTTATATGATGCGATTATTAGAACTCTAACAAAGATGGTCGAAAACCACGGTCGAGACAGTGAAAAAGATATATACGGAAATTCTGGTGGTTACAAAACTATCTTATGCGCTAAATCTTATAAAAGTGGTTGCCCAATCTGTCACTGTGAAATAAAAAAAGAACAATATCTAGGTGGTAGTATCTATTATTGTCCTAATTGTCAAAAATAAAAAAGTAAGATAGAAATTAATCCAAGGGCTGTCAGGTAGATACACAAAACAAATAAAATTTTTAACCCGGCTAACTTAGTGATATGCTCCCACCTCCATAGATACCCATTTGGTTATTTCGTGTGTCTACTTTAGTGGAATCATCATATCATGTTTTCATCTACTTTTTTATCTTTCTGTTTAAATCAAAATAAAAACCTGTTTATTTTCAATCAGTTATAGCATTCATCTAATCACTTGAACTTAAATCTTTTATCTTCCATAAAGGATTTTCGTGAAGGATTTCCTTCAACTCGAAAAATCCTTTTATTTTTCACATCATATATGACCGACCAAACTGTATCCTTTCCTGTTTTTCGATCGTACTGACAAATATAACCATACCTACCTGATAATAAAGCAGCCGCATCATTAAAATCGTTGATTTTATCAGTTAAAATCGCTTCTTTGATAGTTTGATAGCGCTTTTGAGCTTGCCAATTATCAATAAGATGATTATTATATTCCCGCATTGCTTCACTGAAGAACCAGTTAGTTGCAAAAGCATTCTGATTATTTCTATTGATTTTAATTTGTTTACTATTGCACTCAATCAATGCAATATCACCACCAGTATCAACCAGTGTAAAAGTTTGACTTGAAGCAATCGGTAATGTATTCAACAATTGAATTACTTCATCAACTGTTTTACACTTCTCCAAAAATAGCCGCAGCATCATTCCGGCATTTAGCCCCAGTTGTTTTACAGTCGGATAAACAGCAGTTAATCCAATTGCTAAACCATACTCGTTGATACCATCTTCCATCTCAACGCACGCTGTAGTGTTGCCATTAAACGCATATGAATCATTAGTAAATTGATATATACAATTAGTATACAGTTTTTCAATTTTTGTTAAAAAATCACTATTTCTTCCAAATAAGATTTCATTTTCATTTCTAAAAGCAAAACAAGAACAATGTACTTCTGAAACAATGCAGTACATACTCAACAAAACAGCACAAATACTTTTAAATGAACATTTTTGTCCATCAGCAATTCCCCTTATTTCTTCAATAATCTCTGGGAAAAATTTTTGATAAATCGGTAAACATTGTAAAGCAAAATCATAGTGCTCTAAAGTAATTTCAAAGGGTACATTAGTTAAAAACAGTTGCTTATGTTTTAATAAATTTCTCCCCCACTTAAATCCAATCTGATAATGTTCTCCTTTAAATCTTGAATGATACATAATTTTTCGCTCCTTTTTATAAGAGCCACCGGTAACTCATAATCCAAGCATAAATCAATAAAATTTTATTGTCAATGAATTAAATTTATTAAATCAATTACCCGTTTTACTTATTAAAAATCATGAAATTATCTATTTAAAGGCAAATATAATCACTCCTATGATAAAAAGAGATAGCGGAGCAATTAAAAACTAAAATCAAAATAGCTAACGTACGTTTAGGAAAACTACTATTTATTAAAGACTTTAATATAAATTTTATATCTAATTTTCGATTATCCGCATAAACACTATACTTTCAAGTATTTTGAAGTATAGAAAAAACTCATTTTACCACGAATTTACCACGATTGAATGAGCCTTGATATGACCTATAAAATAACACCCAAAAGACATCATTACACCTAAATGGTGTCTTTTTAAAAAGCAGTCAATCCTAAAACTAACTGCTTTGTGTATATGGATATGAAATTGTAAACTAGAAGCTGTTTATTTTTTCTTTTTAGGTTTTGGCGTTGGTAGTTCATCATACATCACATCAAATAACCCCGTCAGAAAATCTTTATTATCAACTTCTTCCACCAATAACATTTCTTTGGCGTTTTCGTATGGAATTTCATAAGTAACTGTCGGCATATAAGAAATTGCAGACTTTGTTGGTTTTACAAGTAACCTATCATCATATATACCGCCAACGATTTTTCCACGATAATAAATAATAAATTCTCCCATCATTGCACGATATGTTATTTCTTGTAATTCTGATAATTGTTCTAAAACAAATTGTAAATAATCTTTACTTGAAGCCATTTCCAACCCTCCAATCTTGAATTTTATTATTCCAATGCTTTCTTTAAGTCCAGAACAAATTGCTTTTGTTGTTTTTTCAAATAGGTTTTTACAAAAGGTTTCATAAACCACTTTTTAGGTATCACATTTTCTGTAAAGTCTATTTGTGTTTCATTCCCTTTGTCTATAAAAACACCAATCCAATGACCTTTCATGTTGCTATTCTCCATATCAAATTCCCAGCGTTTATATGGTTCTGCAACGGTAACGGTAAATGTAGTAGCATATCCATTTTTTGTGTATTCAATAAATTGTTTGTCATTTATTATTTCTGTTTTGCTCAAATCACTTCGCCATGAGTTATATTTATCAACAGCTAAAACAATGTTCCAAACTTTTTGAATATCATTACTAATAATTGTATTTATATTTGAAATTGCCACTTTTTCATTTCCCCTTTTCAAACTGGAATTTGTCTTACAACAATTTATATATGCATAAAAAGCAATATATTTATGAAAACACCCTAAATCCAAAATCTACTCAATTCATTTTTCCTTACATAAAATGTTCTCGTATATTTCACTTCCTCACCAAGTGTTTCCCCTATCAAAACTTCAAAATCATTGATATCAAATTCTGGAAAGAATGTATCTCCATCTTCAATATTTAAATCTACTTCTGTGATATACATTTTATCTACTATTTGCAAAGCTTCCTTAAATAGTCCATATCCACCAGATATGTATACATCTCGTCCTTTAGCCAATAATAATGCATCTTCTAATGATTTAACTGAAACTAAATTATCTCCTTGATACTCTGTTGTGGTGGAAACAACAATATTCATTCTATTAGGCAACGGATGACCGATTTCTTCATAAGACTTTCGCCCCATAATAACCACATTACCCGTTGTTAACTCTCTAAATTGCTTTTGTTCTCCCTTTATTTTCCATGGTATATTACCATTCTTGCCTATAACATTATTCTTTGACCTCGCAACAATCAAACCTATCATCTATTTCATCCTCCATAATATGATGTCGTACCTGTGATTCCATCAAGTGCACCACATCTTAACAAACTCAAAATTATCTCGAACTAACCAGCTCGACAAATTCAAGTTTGTCGCTTTCTTCATATCCACATTATATCATTTTCATATCTGCACCACAATAAAATTTTATGCACCGATAATCTTACTGAACAGCTCTAACAAACACCATTTCATCACTCCAATCTGAAATTTAGGTATGAAAAAAGCAGTCAATCCTAAGACTAACTGCTTTGTGTATAGAGATATGAAATTGTGAAATAGAATTTGCCTATTTCAAATCAAAAAGAGAATTTTCATAGTCCTTTACATAGTATCGTATATTTTTACGCCCCTTTTGAATAATGGTATGTCCCTCTGCTTCTAATTTTTCTTTCTGTGCTTCAATACCATTTGGATATTTAGCATTTAATTCTCCGTTTGCTTTTAATGTTCTCCAATAGGGTGTTTCATCTTCGGAACGCTGATAACTCGCCCACGCTACAATAGAAACAAATATACCCGCTGTAATCGGCTCTGTAAAATCTGCACCACTCAATTTTGCAAAGTGTTCTCGTATTTTTCCAACCGTAATCACTTTACCATAC
This sequence comes from Erysipelatoclostridium sp. MSK.7.34, assembly GCF_019041935.1. Lineage (NCBI taxonomy): Bacteria > Bacillati > Bacillota > Erysipelotrichia > Erysipelotrichales > Coprobacillaceae > Thomasclavelia > Erysipelatoclostridium sp. MSK.7.34. The sequence continues at coordinate 2,272 of NZ_JAHPYJ010000008.1, read as the reverse complement.
GGAACTTTTTTCATTACTTTGTCATAGTCAATCGGGGGAGCAAAATACATTTTGTTTCCACCATATTTCTCAATACTTTTCTGGTCTATGATAATTTGAAATTTTGGCATATCCTTACTATCATGCAACATAGCATTAAAATCTTTTTTATCTTCATTTGCCATTTGTGCCACCTCCTACTTTAAGGATAGTCTGTTTCTTATTTCCATGCAATGAGGCTGTTTGAAAATTATTAACACTTTCAAATTTGTCGCTTTCTTCATATCCATATTATAACAGTTCCATATATCCGCCACAATAAAAATCAGCATACCCTTAGCATTTATGGAACAAAAATGCACACTTTTTCTTTCTTCCTCTTGATTACCCCACAACAGAAAAGAAAAAGCCCTGTCAAGAGCCTTGCCACCATTGGTGGTGCTTTGCACTCTTTACTGGGCTTTTTGTTTGCTGTATCTTCCATGCAAGAGGAAATTAAAGACCTCTGTTCCATTTCGCCTTTAGATAATCTTCATAGTCTGCTTCATTGAAGTCTACTTGTGGAGAAGTGTCGGGAATGTTGTTTCTGTTGTCTATATCCGCAAGCTGACGAAATATCCAATCATCATAAGGGTCATGGTATTTATACTCTTTGGGCTGTTCTCTGTATCGGTCTAACCCTCGCATTTCCTTATGTACTTTTATCATGCGTTCCAGTTTTTGACGCTGTATCAACTGCTTGATTTCCATAAGTTCTTCCAACTCCGTAACCTCATTGGTAATGTAGTTATGGATATACTGTATGAGTTTATATGCCTTGTAAAATGTGCATTCTTTTTCATCATCGAAAAATTCATTTTCAGACAGGTAATCTAAGGAAACATTGAAGTCTTGTTCCCGTTTGATAATATCCATGATATAGGGCTCGGTGTGGTCAATATACTTCCATTCTCCCGACAATAATTCATTGGGTGTTACTCCCAGCACGTCCATTATCTTTTCCAGCGTATCAAAGGTAGGATAATTCACGCCACGTTCAATCTTGGAAAGGCTCTGCATATTGATACCGATTTTGTCCGCAAGTTCCTGTTGTTTCATTCCTCTATGCTTTCTTATGGTCTGTATGTTCTCTCCTAAGAAACTGATTTTCTTTTCGTAATGCTCCATGACTTAGTATAATCACTCCTTTCGTTGCTTTTCTTGGTATTTATAAGCATATCATACTTAATATATATCTAAAAGTCAACAAAAACTTCTTGACAAGTAATTCTAATGGCGTTATTATCGTATCAGATAGAGTGATTAAGCACGCTAGGGTCAATCACACGCTTGAGTAAGCATAGAAAAGATATATTTTCACTTTGATAGCATGAATAGGCATGGACTATCAGACCGAAAATAAGGTTTCTGACTGGGGCTGTTCCGTTTAGCCACGAGCCTTACAAGGCTCGTGAGCGTTAAGAACGGGACAGGCACAGGAAGAAAGGAACGCCTTTCGGCGTTCGCAGAGGGCGTATATGTAACACCGCCCTGCGCATACATGTCATAGTACCTAGAAACTGTGATAAATAAAGGACAAAACGCTATTTTTACCCCGCAAAAAAACGGGGCATACGAAAGGAGTAATGCACTATAACTACACACAAAAATTTATCCGTTAAGATTGATTACATCAGCATTGTATTTGATACTGCAACCGCAGAAGATGTTATCATGCACATTTTAGGTTTACCGACTGACATTTTCAATGTCTATTCGGCAAGCGTTAAATTCAAGACCTATCAAGCACGCTGGCAGATTGGAGATATTTATGTATCGGGGGACGCAAGAAAAACAGAGGACAACCCACAAGGGTTAGGCTGTTATCTTGTTATGACCGGCAGAGGTTGTGATGATATTTTCCGTATTCTCGACAGTAGGAATTATACCTTTGGGGATATGTTCCGACGTTGCGAGCGAAGATACGGACTGGATAACTTCCATTTCACAAGACTTGATATTGCCATTGATGATAGGAACGAAAAGCCATTTTTTACCATAGAGCAGATAAAGAAGAAATGCGAAAAAGAGGAATTTATCTCCAATAGTGAGGGCTACCACTTTGATGAAAGCAAGTTTGACGATTTCGACACCGCAAAGACTGTTTATATCGGTGCTGGAAAATCTGGATTATCCTACCGCTTTTATGATAAGGATAAGGAAGTCTGTTTAAAACATAATAAGACGCTTGATGAAGTCGGCAGTTGGAAACGGACAGAAATGCAACTGCGTGATGATAAGGCTCATGCTTTTG
>NZ_JAHPYJ010000081.1:0-452 GCF_019041935.1 Erysipelatoclostridium sp. MSK.7.34 | reverse complement strand
TATTTCCGTATCGGAGAAAACAAGTTAAGACGATTGGCAGAGGAAAACAAGGACGCTGGCTGGCTCATTATGAATGGTAACCGCATACAGATTAAACGCCGACAGTTTGAACAGGTCATTGATAAATTGGACGCTATCTAATGCAAATGAGCCTTGTATGTGTTATGATGAACACAAGTCATATCAAGGCTCTTTCCAACAAGGAAAGGAGCAGACACCATGAAAGAAAAAAGACGGGATAACAAAGGTCGTATCCTGCATACTGGAGAGAGCCAACGAACAGACAGAAAATACTTATATAAATATGTAGACGCATTTGGAAACACAAAATATGTGTACGCTTGGAGATTGACACCCACAGACCCAACACCAAAGGGAAAACGGGAAAAACCCTCACTTCGAGAACTGGAACAGCAGATAAGACGGGATATTGAGGACGGTATCGACAGCAC
>NZ_JAHPYJ010000080.1:0-482 GCF_019041935.1 Erysipelatoclostridium sp. MSK.7.34 | reverse complement strand
GCCATTTCATGCACTGTATCATGAATTGCATCTAAGTTTAATGCTTTAGCTTTCTTAGCTAATTCTGTTTTACCCATAGTTGCTCCATTTTCAGCTTCAACACGCATCTCTAGGTTCTTTTTTGTTGAATCAGTTACTACTTCTCCTAACAATTCTGCAAATTTTGCTGCATGTTCAGCTTCTTCATAAGCTGCTTTTTCCCAATATAATCCAATTTCTGGATATCCTTCACGATGTGCAACTCTTGCCATTGCTAAATACATTCCTACTTCTGAGCATTCTCCTTCAAAGTTTGCTCTTAATTCTTTTTTGATCTCTTCATCTACGTCTTTAGCAACACCTACAACGTGTTCTGCTGCCCAAGTCATTTCACCTGTTTGTTCAACGAACTTGTCAGCCCCAACTTTACATACTGGACATTGTTCTGGAGCTGCATCTCCTTCATAAACATATCCACATACAGAACATACAAATTTAGCCAT
>NZ_JAHPYJ010000079.1:0-554 GCF_019041935.1 Erysipelatoclostridium sp. MSK.7.34 | reverse complement strand
AAACCTCCCTCTAATTTCCTTTAATATTCTTGCAAGCTCTTTATGATCTTCTACAGTAAATCGTGAATCATAATGCCGTTCCGCTTTGTAATATGGCGGATCAAGATAAAATAGTGTATCAGCACTGTCATAGCTTTTTATAATTTTTTCATAATTCTTATTTTCTATAATAACTGCAGATAATCTTTTTTGTATTTCTAATAGTATCTCTTTAGTATTATTTATACCTGTTTTTGCACCATATGTTCTGCGAGCCGCACCATATGATACTTTCACCAAATATAAATACATTGCGGCTTTTTGAATATCTGTACCGATATTGTTATCTATCATCGCTTTATAATCTGTAAATACCTCCCTGGATGATAAGATCCAGTCAAGTTCTTTTTGTACCGCATCAGCATGAAACTTAATACACCTGTATAAATTTATTAAATTACCATCTATATCATTGAACACTTCAAGTTGTTTTTTACTTTGGACTTTATCAAAAAGCACCCATCCTGCTCCGCCAAACACCTCAACATATTTTGTAAAATCCTCCTTTGGAAAAC
>NZ_JAHPYJ010000078.1:0-588 GCF_019041935.1 Erysipelatoclostridium sp. MSK.7.34 | reverse complement strand
AAATGACAAATGAATAAACAGTATTCAGATGACTTACATAGTTTATCACACACAAAATGGAGTTGCAAATATCATATTGTATTTGCACCAAAATATAGAAGAAGAGCATTTTATGAAGCAAAAAGGGTAGAGGTAGGAGCAATACTAAGACAATTATGTGAATGGAAAGGCGTAAATATAATAGAAGCGGAAGTATGCATAGATCATGTACATATGTTAGTAGAAATACCGCCCAAATATAGTGTTTCAGGGTTTATGGGGTTTTTAAAGGGAAAGAGCAGTCAAATGATATATGAAAGATGGGCAAATACAAGATATAAGTACAGACATAGAGAGTTCTGGTGTCGAGGATATTATGTAGATACAGTAGGAAAGAATGCGAAAAGAATAAAAAATTATATAGCGAATCAATTAAAAGAAGATCAGGAAAGAGAACAGCTGACACTGGATTTGGAATACCCGTTTAAAAAAGGAAAAGGGAAAAACTAAATAAATACAGAGTGCACGCGGTAGCCGTAGGCATAAGGAATGTCTTGAGACATGCGCTCTGAGAGCAGGGCTATGCCCGCAAATGTAAAACCACCGGCT
>NZ_JAHPYJ010000077.1:0-596 GCF_019041935.1 Erysipelatoclostridium sp. MSK.7.34 | reverse complement strand
TTGCATCAATAAAAACCTCATCAATTGAATAAACATGAATATCTTCAGCTGAGGTGTATTCTAAATATACTTCGTAGATTTTTTTACTGTAATCAATATAAAATGCCATCCTCGGAGGGGCAATAATGAATCCCAGTTCAAGACTTGTGTCATTTTTTAACTCTGAATCAATATGTGATTTTCCTCTAAACTCCCTATACCTGTTATCTTTTTTTCTTTTTCTATTGATTTCTTTGACCTTTTGAACTACTTCAAAGAGCCTTGCTCTACCGCCGATACCATACTGTTTAAGAGAAGGAGAAACAGCCAAACAGATTGTCTTTTCTGTTTTAGTTGAATCAGCAACCACCAGATTGGTATTCATGTGGATCTAATTCTCTTTCTACACATTCTACAGAAGCATAAAACGCTTTCAGATCTATAGCCATATATATTCCCTGCGCTCATCATTCTCACCTCAACTGCCTTTAATTTAATTATTAACACATCATTAATAATTAAACTGATTCTAAAACGATTATAAAATTTAAAAGTGCGTAATTCAACTGAACTACACACTCAAACATTAATTATTTACTTTTAACTGACAAATTAAG